>JAHISH010000272.1 GCA_018818365.1 Candidatus Omnitrophota bacterium
CGATAAGAGGGGGCGTTATTGCAAAGATGTGATCGGCCTGGAGAATGAGAGAGTGCCGGGAGAACCTTTGTTGCGTAAGGTACTTGCAAAGGGCACCGTAATACTCAAAAGTCCGTCGTTAGAGAAAATAAGGGTACGGACAAAGACCGATCTTTCGCGCGTGCCTTCTGCGCTTCTTGCGACCTATCCCCGGTATCGTTATCCGGTGGAGGTCAGTGCGCAGTTGAAACAAATGTTAAGGACATTAGCGAATAAACCATAATACTATGGATCAAAGAATAGAGCCGCTTATCCGTAACTTGCAGAAGAGAAATATTCCGGCAGTCTACTGTTCGGATAAAGACTCGGCAGCGCTAAAAGTGGCGGCAATGGTCCCGCAAGAGTGCACCGTAGGCATCTCTGGCTCAGTGACCCTTGATCAGTTAGGGATCGTAAGGCGATTAGAAGCGCGCGGGAATCAAGTATTCAATCAATACAAGCCCGGGATAAGCCGCGATGAGAATCTTCTCTTACGCAGGCAGGGAGCAAGTGCCGATTATTTCTTGGCCAGCGCCAATGCGATTTCCGAAAAAGGGGAATTGGTTTTTTTAAGCGGGTATGGAAATCGTACCGCGGGGATCACCTATGCTTCCGCGGTGATTGTGGTCTGCGGGATTAACAAGATCACTGCGACGCGCGAAGAAGCGTTTAAACGCGCGCGGGAGTATGCGACTCCTCTTAACTGCAAGCGCCTGGGGAATTGGCATACGCCCTGTCTGGCCGACGGGATCTGCCGCCAAGAGATATGTTTCCCGCCGGAGTATAGGCGCATGTGCGCGCAGGTTTTGGTGATCGAGGCGGAAGTGGTGCCGGAGAGACTAAAAGTGGTGTTGGTGGGAGAAAATCTCGGATTTTGATTTTATGTGCCTTCAGCGAAACGCATAAAATCATTTTTCAAGATACCCATTGGTACGTATACGAAAGGACGATGACATGTTCGACAAAATGAAGGCAATGATGGATATGCAGCGCACCATGCAGCAGATGAAACGTGAGCTTGAGAATACCGATTTCAAGATCTCCAGTTCCGACGGCCTGGTCACTATCACTATGACCGGGGCGCAGGAGGTAAAAGACGTGCGCCTAAAGGATGATTTTTCCGCGTCTCTGAAAGAGCAGCTTGAAAAATCACTAAAAGACGCGTATAATAGAGCCGTCAAACATTCACATGAGGTCGCCGCGCAAAAGATGAAAGGGATCACGGGGTTGAATCTCCCGGGCATGATATGAAGCAATTCGATGACCTGCAGGCAACATATCTATATTGTAACCAGTGCGGCGGCTCTATGCCGGTGCGCGAAAAGCTGCTCTTGATTCTTCCTGACGGCTATCTTTTTGAGTATCTCTGTGTGCAGTGCGGGCAGGTCGTAGGAGATAAAAAGACCAAACTTAAAGACAGCGATAGAATGCTGTTACGATAAACATGACTAAGAAAAAGAGCTTTTATGCGATGGTTGAAGAGATCTGCGAGAAAGTCCCGCGCTATAAGCCGGATAGCTATGAGTTTGTGATGCAGGCGCTGCATTTTACCCAAAAAAAGCTTAAACGGCAGACGCATGTCACCGGCAAAGAACTTTCCGCGGGGATTCGCGAATATGTGATCGAGCAATATGGCCCGATGGCCAAGACAGTCTTGCAGCACTGGGGTATTATCAAGACCGAGGATTTCGGGCATATCGTCTTTACGATGGTGGCGCACAAGATGCTTTCTAAGACCGACCAGGATTCTCTTGAAGATTTCAAGGATGTCTTTGATTTCGAAGAGGCCTTTGGCAATGTGCTAAGGGACAGCCCGATCAATATTAAATAGCGAGAACCCTATGTTGACTAAGATAAAAAGTTTACTTAAAAACAGGGATTTCATCAGCGTGGCGACGGCAGATCTATCAGGACGGCCTAATGCCGCGCCCAAATTCCTCCTGAAGATAGAAGATACCGTTATCCATCTTATCGATTATACCAAGGGCAGGACGTGGGAGAATCTTAAGAACAACCCGCAGGTATCGCTTTCCTTCATGGATACCGAGAGCCTTCACGGATACCAGATAAACGGAAATGTGGCGATCATTGAGAAGGGGCTGGTATATAAAGCTATTTGCCAAGAGCTTCTGGAGAAAGAGATCGCCCTTTCTACCAAACGGATTCTTGAAGGGGTGACCCAAGAGAAGGCACATCAGAGTTTTGAAGTAGGGATCAGTGACGAGGTGGTTATTTTCAAGATTACCATCGAGGAGATTATTGAGATCGGGCCAAGCGGCGAAAAGAAAATAAGCAAAGTAGACGATTTAGTATGATGCAGGGGCTTGCTACAGGCATTGGAAGTCTACCGCACCGGGATGCCGAACGCGCGGTAGACTTAATTTTTGCGACATGTCCGTCGCTTCCGTTCTGGCCGCAGCTTCCTAAACGAAGCGCCAAAGAGGGGATGCTTGCGCAGTTTTGCGAAGGCCTGCCGTGTCTTCGGGTCAATGAAGAGGGGGTGCGCTTTGATGCCGCAGATAAAGAAGAAGAACTTGAGCAGTTTTACGCCAAGGTTATCGATGCCGAAGAGAATCTCGATTCTTTCAGGATAAGCCACGATTTCTCGCATGGCCTGTTCGCCTTCAAAAAAAGGTTAGCCGGCGTTGACCATGCGTCGATAGAGCGCATTAAATGCCATATTACCGGGCCGTTCACTTTCGCGTCGTCAATCAAGAATGAGAAGAATGTTGCGCTCCTGCATGACCCAATCTTTATGCAGGTGATTGTTAAGGCTTTGATAATGAAGGCGCGCTGGCAGCTGCGTTTTTTGAGTGAGTTTCCCCGGGCGATCGTCTTTATCGATGAGCCGTTCTTAAGCTGCTTTGGTTCCGCGTATACGCCGATCAACAAGGAAGAGGTGGTAAGAGTATTGACTGAACTGACCGAAGGGATCAAGGCTGATGGGGCATTGACCGGGATACACTGCTGCGGCAATACCGATTGGTCGATGCTCACCGAGGTTGAGGGAATAGACATTCTCAATGTCGATGTCTACAGTTTCCTTGATAAGTTTGTGCTCTATGCGGAGGCGTTGGGTAAATTTCTTGCGCGGGGAGGGATGATCTGCTGGGGGGTTGTGCCGACCCATGGGGGACAAGAGGTTTCGGAAGTAGAGAGCCTGGTGAACCGTATTGAGGAAGGGATCAAGGTGCTGGTAAGAAAAGGGATCAAGGAAGAGCTTTTGAGAAATAACCTCCTGGTAAGCCCCAGTTGCGGGTTAGGGACTTTGGAGGTTTCGGCTGCGGAGAATATCTTCAATCTGCTGGCGCGCACCTGCGCATTATTAAGGAAATAGATAGTAGTATCCGTCCCCTAAAAGCCCTCCAAATTAAAACATTTGACAAAAAGAGAGATTAGTTATACTATAAGAATCCTGTTTTGCCCTCACTTAAAAAAGGTGGGGATGGAAAGAAAGGTCCGGTTTTGATGAAAGAAATTAGAATACATGCCCGCGCAGGCCAAGGAGCGATTACTACCGCTTCCCTGTTAGGGTATTCCTATTTTAACGCAGGGATGTATCCGTATGCCTTCCCGCACTTTGGCGCGGCGCGTATGGGTGCTCCGATGAACGCCTTTGTGCGTGTGGATAAGAAACCGGTGCGCCTGCGCAGCCAAATCTATGAACCGGATTACTTGATTATTGTTGACCATACGCTGATGCGCGGTTTTAACTGCTTTGCCGGACTTAAGGATAAAGGGATTGCAATTATCAATTCCGATTCCAAGGGGCAGGTTCCTACCCTTAAATCAGGGCAGAAGGCATTTGTGCTGCCGGCAAGCGATATTGCGATGAAGACTATAGGGCGCCCTTTGGGGAATACTGCGTTGCTGGGGGCCTTTGCCGCGGCAACCGAAGAATTTAGTCTTGATACCCTTCTGGAAGTAGTAAAGACACGTTTTAGCGGGAAGATGCAGGAAGGTAATATCGCGGCGGTAAAAGCCGGATTCGAGTATATAAAGAATAATAAAGGTTAGAACGTTATGTTTGGACCGTTAACAGTAGATCCGAAGAAGAGTAAGGGCGGTAAGACCGGTGCCTGGAGGATCCAGGTTCGTCCGCAGTACCTGCAGAAGAATTGCATTGCCTGCAAGATGTGCGTCTTGGTCTGTCCCGAAGGGTGCGTCAGCGGAAAAGAAAAGAATGCTTTTTTCACCGATTATACCTATTGTAAGGGGTGCGGGCTTTGCGCGTTTGTCTGTCCTAAGAAAGATATCGTGATGGTTGAAGAGAAGAATCAAGAGGAGAAGAAGTGAAAGAGTTTCTCGAAGGGTCGCGCGCAGTCGCCGAAGCAGTAAAATTATGTAAGCCGGGGGTGATCTCCGCGTATCCGATCACTCCGCAGACGCATATCGTGGAAGAACTTGCCCAGATGTGTGCGGACGGGCATCTTTCTTCGCAATTCGTGAATGTGGAGAGTGAGCATTCGGCAGCGTCGGTAGTCCTTGGCGCTTCCGCGGCGGGAGTACGCACGTATACGGCCAGCAGTTCCCAGGGGCTTTTATTGATGGGAGAAGTAATCTTCAATATTGCCGGTATGCGCCTTCCGTTAGTCTTGACCTGTGCCAACCGCGCAATATCTGCGCCGATAAATATCTGGAACGACCAGCAGGATTCTATTTCATTGCGTGATGCCGGATGGATCCAGTTGTACGCGCAAGATAATCAAGAAGCCATGGATTTTCATTTTATCGGCTATCGCCTTAGTGAAGACCATGGCATTATGTTGCCTACGATGGTATGTATGGACGGTTTTATTTTGACGCATGGGATGGAATCTGTCGATGTCCCCGCGCAGGATAAGGTTGATGCATTCTTGCCTGCCTATACGCCGCTTTATAAGCTTGATACGGCTGAACCTATCAGCATGGGGCTTTTAGCCGATCCGGACTATTACCTGGAGACCCGGTATGCCATCCATGATACCATGAAGGATGTGCTTAAAAAACTTCCTGTGATTGCCGAAGAGTTTAACGCGAAGGTCGGCCGTGATTATAAAGATTGTTTGGTCGAGGAATATTGTACGAAAGACGCCGAAAAGGTAATTGTCGCGATGGGATCGGTCTGCGGCACGATCAAAGAAGTAGTCGACCAATGCCGGGCGAAAGGTAAAAAAGTCGGGTTGTTGCGCCTTATTACCTATCGGCCATTTCCTTATACGCGCGTATACGAAGCCTTAAAAGACGTTCCTAAGATTGCGGTATTGGCTAAGGCAGTTTCTTTGGGAGCGATGGCTC
>JAHISH010000029.1 GCA_018818365.1 Candidatus Omnitrophota bacterium
AAGGTAAGGCCGATCTCAAGCCGCGCGGTCACCTGATTGATCCCTTCTAATTGATACTCCACAGGGTCTTCAACAGTCACGATGTTTTTTTCAGGGGAATCGATGAATTTTATCAGAGAATAAAGCGTAGTGGTCTTTCCGCTTCCGGTAGGCCCGCAGACCAGAAGCATCCCGTGCGGCAGTTTTGAGGCGACTTTAAGATTCTTTATCGTATCTTCGCTAAAACCCAGCCTGTCGATATCCAACGTTGCCTGGGTCTTATCGAGTATACGCACTGCCACCTTCTCCCCGTAGCTGGAAGGAACAATCGAAATACGGAAATCAACTTCTCTGCCTGAAACCAATAATTTACATCTGCCATCTTGAGGAAGCCTGTGCTCTGCGATATTCAAATCCGATATGACTTTGATGCGCGAAACTATCGCCGCATGCATGAGTTTCGGAGGAGACTCTTGTTCCTGAAGGATACCGTCAATACGGAAGCGCACCCTTATTCTTCTTTCAAACGGCTCAACAAGGATATCCGATGCTTTCTTCTTAATTGCTTCCTCAAGGATTACGTTGGTAACTTGGATCACCGGGGCTTCGCGGCTACTCTGTATCAATTCATAATCGCTGGGGGCAACCTCTTTCTCTTCCTTAATCACATCTAAGACCGGTTCGGACATCTCCTTGACGATGCCTTCTATTACGCCGGTGGTGGTATCCGGATAATACAATTGGATAGCCTGCTGTATATCCTGACTGGTGCTGATAATCGGGTTGATGGTATATCCGGTAAGGCTCTTGAGATGGTCGATCGCAAATACGTTCAAGGGATCGACCATGGCGATCGTAATACTCTCCCCCATCTTTGAGACGGGGATAATCTGATAATGATGGGCAATCGCCACCGGCACAAGACCAGTGATCGTAGGGTCTATCTTAATACGCTTTAAGTCAATTAAGGGCAGCCCCAACCCTTCGCTAATAATCGGGGCAAACTCTCTCTCTTTGACAAATCTAAGCTCCACAAGAATATCTCTGAGCCTGCCGCCTTTTTCCCTCTGTACCTGGAGGGCCTGCTGAAGCTGCTCCGGAGTAATAAGCCTATTGGTGATCAATAACTCGGTGAGGCGTTCTTTAAGAGAAAGCATATCGTCTCTGGTATAGAAACGTTTAACGTTTAACGTTTAACGTTTGGGAGATACACATAAAACATAGTACATAAAACATTAAACCAATTCTATCCCTGCTCCTTATAATACTTCTCAATCGCCGTCCGGATATCAGATGACGTAGCCACAAAGGTCTGTACATTGCATCCCGAAAGCAGCTCCACATCCTCTATCGCCTGCACATTGAGAGGATTTGACATCGCGATAGTCATATTCGTACCGATCTTATCGATAGGCACTAACATATATTGGCGGGCTACGCGGCCGGGGATAAGACCGATGACTTCGGGATTAATATCGTAGTTGCCTAATGGCAGATACGGGAATCCGTACTGCGCAGTAAGTGCCTGGGCAATATCTTCCTCTTTGGCAAAACCAAGATCCACCAAAACCTCTCCGATCAGACCCCCCTTGTCTCCTTGAGTGGAGAGGGCCTTTTCAAGTTGAGGAGGCGTAATAATACCTCTTTCTACCAGTAGCTCTCCAAGCTGTTTATTGACTACCTTTCTGGGGGACATAGTGGGGCATCCTTGAAACCGACCACGCGGTTTCTTCCCTGCGATTTAGCGATAAAAAGCAACTCCCTTGCTTTAGAAAACAATTCGTCGACTCCTACGCCGTCAAGGGGGTTTTCACTTACTCCACCGCTTATGGTAAGTTTCTTCTGCGCATCGGGTTCATCGATAAAACTGAATTCTATCTTCTTCCTAATCTCATCGGCGATAGAGAGGGCTTGACGCTTATTCCTCTCAGGCAAGATCAGCACAAATTCATCATCCCCTGTTTTTCCCACACGATCAATCTCACTGACTGAGTTACGCAACAATACCGCAATCTTCTTTATGACTGCCTCTACCTGAAGCGAACCGTAACAATCTGCAAAATCTTTAAATAAATCAATATCAAAGAGAACCAACGCGCAAGGACGCTGATAGGTAATGGCCCTCTTAATCTCTTCTTTAAGACTGGAACGGATAAAAGACTCGTTGTAAAGGCCGGTCAACGTATCCTTTATTTCCAGCTTCTCAATGCGCCGCAAGAGCGCATCATTCTCAATGGCAATCACGATCTGCTTCGAAAGAAGGTTTAAAAGCTCCGCATCCTCCCTACGGTATTCGGCCTTATCCTTAGGGTCACCCAGACCTAATACCGCCGTAACTTTTCCCCGTACCACTATAGGAACCGCAAGCGTATAGACAATCCCTAATTTCGCCAGAAAACTATTTTCCCCCGCTTCATCTCTGTTAAGGAACACCGGGACATGGGTAGAACGTACTTTCTGAAGCGCCGCATCAGAAAACTCTATTCTGTAAGAAAGAAGGTCTGCGCTTACCGACATCCCCTCTGCAACCTTCAGCGTAAAAGAATCGCTGTTTTCCTGGCGAGAGAGAAAATACGAAACTCCCGCATTGGTCAGAAGACGCAGCTTTTCAAGCGCAAGACGCAGAATATTCTCCAGTCTCTCTCCCTGCGAGATCAAGTTACTGACCTGCAATAAACTTGAGAGCATAAGCACGCGTTTCTGAATCTCGTTATTTATTTCAGAGGTCTTCTCACTGTAGCTTTTCAGTTCGTTCATATTGTGCCGGATACGCTGCGTAATCTGCGATAACGTCTCTTGAAGGTACTCCACCTCATCAACTTCCTTCTCAAGAACAACCTTACGGTCCATATCCCCAAACGTCACATTACGCAACTGCCGCGCCACCCAGACTATACGATCAATCACATTTTTGATAATCAAAAACCCGA
>JAHISH010000273.1 GCA_018818365.1 Candidatus Omnitrophota bacterium
AATCAGTAGGAAGGCCTAAATACCGTGATACTTTCCCCATCGTAGAAGTTATCCCCTGCGCACGCAGGCTGCTGACTGCCTGCGGCACAGACTCCTCCAAATCCTCCCGGAGACGTCTACCGTTTTTCCTTGGAAGGTGTCTGCGTTTTGTTCGGGAAGGTGTCTGGTGTATCAGAGAAGAACCCTGCGCCGGAGAGGAGACAGAAGAAGATGACCCGAGGCCTACGCTTCTTGTCAATCTGGTTATCTCCGGAATTAATTCCGCGACTATTAAATCGGATTCTTCAATATAGGGACTATCATTGTATCCGGAATCCCTGCAATCCGCCCACAAATCAACCCCACTTTTTACCTGCTCTACAAGGGGCGTTTTCTTTATTAACAATTGAAGCGGTGCCATCTCGATACCTACATCCACATAACGCTCTATTAACTGACTCCGCTGTTCGCACAGAATACCATTAACTACTTCATCACTGCGACCAGATAAGCCTAAGCGCACTTTTTCTCCCTGCTTCAGTTCATCCCACTCAATAAAACGACGGCCTTCGACCTGCTTTGTTGTTTCGTAATCCCCATACAATATCCTGCCCTTAAAGGATGGCGCAAACTGGCAAAAAGTTCCGTCGATACGCTCTCTCCTAAGGCCGCCTCTGCAGACTGCCAGCCAACGATGCATCCTATAATCCACTCTGCTTAATCTTTCAGACAAGACAAACCCTGTGACAAGTTCTATCCTGTCGCTTCCTACGCCTATGGGAATATTGAGTACGCCGTTTACTAACTTAGCGATAATATAGCTTATCTCCCTGCAGCCGATTCGCGGGCAACGCTTCTCGTAACGTCTGATTGCCGCAAACAAAGGCGACTCCATTATATTGATCAACGTGCGAAGCGATGAAACAGCCTGCCCCTGAGTTGAAGAGGAAGCGCTTCGCCGTTGTTTTACCTCAAGATAAGAAGCGGCGATAAGTGAAGAAAGTTTATGCCTGGCATCCGAAGAGCGCGGGGCAATGACAGTCTGCACAAACCCGCCGTAAGAAACATCCGCTGCCGGAGACCACGGGAGCTGCCACTTTTCCCAGTTTTGATACAGTCCGCACAGCAATCTTCCGCTTACGTAATCAGGGGTAAGGATAACATCGCATACGCCAGCAGCTCTTCCCGATACTCCTTTTTTCTGCGCTGCTGCTTCGGATAACGCAATATCCATGGCGCCGGGACCTTCAACAATAAGAGCCGGATGTCCGGCGAATTCCCTCTTCAATGCAACTGCATCCGCAATAGAACCAACTTCCATAAAGCGCTCTGTTTTTTCCGTAAAATCAACAAAGAAAATCCGTAAAGGCCTGGTCTCGATGAAATGCCCTGCTGTCTCCGGTAAAGAAAGAAGCAATCTCCTTTTTTCTTCAATACGTGCGTGTGGTTCAGGAACAGCAATGGCAAATGTTTGTCTCCCATTCTCCCTGCGTAAGAAGAAATTGATACTTCCTGCCCCTTCCTTACGGAAAGCGCCAAGGAATAACGGCCGCCATGCTGTATCAGTCGCCGCCTTATAAATAATATTTGCTGCTGCGATATCCGGAAAAACCCATGTTGACGTATTATAGGCATCACCAAGTGAAATAAGCCTATCTCTCGCAGTGCTCCCCAGGGAAGTTGCGTGCGGTCGAGGCACTCCCAAAAGACGCGCCACCTCAATGCCATGGCGGGTAATAAGACTATGTCGTTGTGCCCTCTCCTCCCCGCTCAAAAGCGCCAAAAGATTAATTCCTCCGTCAGTCATTACCAAAACCCCGCGTGGGGCAAAGCAAATACGCTGATGCGTAATTTTCCCTGCGCGGCGGACATCTTCGTCCTCCAACAGATAACGCATCACCGAATCAGTGCTAGTTTGTCCTTTAAGGAGAATCGGGATACTTTTGCCGTCGGATTCCCTGATCTTCTTAATCAATCTAATAGCGATATCGAAGGCAGACGGTTCATCTAATCTGCGGATGATCACCGTCGATATTCTATCGCCGACTAATTCACTAAAAGAGCTCAGTGCCTCCAAGCCGCTCTCATCCGGCATCGGCGCTACCACTACGATTTTCTGCGGGGAATCCTTTACCTGCGCTGCCATCCGGTCAAAGAATTTCTGACGCTGCCTCGCAAGCTGCTTCATCTCTATCTGCGCCGGAGAGGAAGCGCCATCACTAATAGGATTTGAACTCTGAGGGTAATGAATCCTCTGAAACGCACGCATATGCGTACGAAATTCCCGGTAGGGTAAACCATTGACACGAGACCTAAACGCTCCAGGAGTAAAGACCTGAACTTCTTTGCCGTCGCCTGGCTCAAGCGGATAATAAATTAATAATTCCAGCCAAGAGCCGCCTACCGGAGCTACGGGCAGGCTAAAAAACTGATTCGCGGTAAAATCAAAGATAAGCAAGCCCTTTTTGCCGCTATTTGCTTTTCCCAGGCAGACTACGTAGACATGATCAGACAGCTTCCCGTTGCTTCTCTTAAAAATACCCTCTACCACATAGGCATCTATCCGTTCAAGCCGCATCTCCTCGGCAACTACCAATGAAACCAAATAACAGTTTCCGGGGACAAAGCGGCTGTTCATATATGCCTCGAATATTATCCTTCCTTTATTGCCCATAAAGTAATTGATATTCCACAGCGAAGCTGCACGCATAGGCGGCAGAGCACCTCTTTCCGCAAAAGGGAAAGGCACAAGCTCATCTTCGCTGAAGCTGAATTTACTTTTTGCTCTCAAGGGAATTGCGGAATCATTAACCAGAGAGATTTCGGAAGGAGTATTTTCCTCCTCACTGAAAGCCACCTCAACCGGCAAACCAAGGATATCAATGCCTATCGCCAAACAAACACATCTTAGCAATAGACTGGGGACGTTTCTATCTTCTCCCGTTACCGGCGAACTTACTTCGACCGCAGCAGAAGGAGTAAAGATCACTCCCAATCTTTCAAAACTATTCTGGCTAACCCAACCTTTTTCTATTAAGCGTTGCAGATATCTATCAGAGCCTTTAAACTTCCCATCCGGCCTCTGCTTGTAGGCACAGTTACTTGCAACTAATGCCTCAGAGACCACCCCACTTTCTAACGTGAGACCTTCCCGTCGCAAATCAAGAATTATGCTTTTAAGACGGTTGAACACATAGAGATGGGCATTCGTAGTAGAAAACCCCCTCCCGCTCCACATCCTTTCGATAACCTTTTTAATCTCCTCCTCGGTCGTCAAGAGGGCTAATTTTTCGGCCCAGAGAGTGGGGATAAACTGTGTCATCTCAAGAACAATACGGCCTGTTTCATAATGGGACCGTGGGAAGAACGCAAGAAGCAACCATGCCGCTTCACGCAGCAACTCTGCATCCATCTTATAAAATGACGAAATCATCGCATCCAATCCTTTAGCCGATAAACCTTCCACCAACGTCTTCAAGACAAGAGGAGGAGAGTTCCTTAGATGCGCACGTAATCTTTCTCTATCCTGCGAAGAGATTTCCGGCTTGCGCGTCCTCCTCTTTTTCTTCGCCGGTGAAGAAGCCCCCACCCCCAGACGTCTACGATTTTGTTCGGGAGACGCTTTCGAAATTACCTTGGAAGGTGTCTGGAGAACCGGAGAAGAAATTCGTCCCAGTAATTGCGCCATAAGAATACATAGCGCATTATTAACTCGAATGGTCGTCAATAACCTATCTTCCTCTCTTTCAACACCCA
Source organism: Candidatus Omnitrophota bacterium (assembly GCA_018818365.1). Lineage (GTDB taxonomy): Bacteria > Omnitrophota > Gorgyraeia > Gygaellales > Profunditerraquicolaceae > JAHISH01. The sequence goes on from JAHISH010000273.1 coordinate 3,736, forward strand.
ATAACTCATCATCCTCGCCTGCTTCCAACCGTTCACGCTGCATAAACCAATTATCTTCCAATGCACTTCTTGAGACCTGTCCATTCATGAATCGATCGAATACAATAAACGCAGCCTGTGCATCAATTAAGTAATCACTTCCCATCTCTTGAATAAGTGACAAAAGATCCTGCCCTGCGAACCAGATCGCCTCATTATCCGGGAATCGCAATAATGCGTTAAGAATATGAAATCCGATATTGTATCGATAGTATTGCTGACAGATATAGCAATGAAAATCAATATGCTGCATAATCCAAATAACCCGATCCCATAAAGGACCAAGCATTGCTTCTAACGGTGAAAAATCTCCCTGATCCATCAACGCACATATTGCATCCGCAGAATCATCCGGCCATTTCTCTAGCAAACGTGCGAGAAACTCGCGTTCATCAAGATAGGCACCCAATTCTGCAGAGACTCTCACTTGATCGTCTACGCCAGGAATAAACAAAGCCCCAGAGGAAGAATAATAAGAAGCAACTTCCTGTTGGAAAGGAAAATCCCGTTGATAAATCTGTCTTGAATACATATCTGCCAATTGCTCAACTACCGCCTCGTTCAGTGAACAAAATAGCGTTAGTTCACCAGAACCTATTCGTTGACTTCCCTTCTTATCCTGTACTATTAATGCTGGTACTCTAAATTTTCTATGGACAATCTCGTGTACAAGAGTCCTAATAAGGGAAAGTCTATGTATAAAGGAAACCCTGTTTTTACTATCTCGTGCAATAAAGAAGATCTCCCGAACAATAGGACCGTCTTGAATAGTTTCATATGTCCCAAATTCCAGATGGAGCATCTTTGCCATAAGAGAATCTTCTGCGACAAATATGACGTCTGCGCGGGAAAACGACAGATCTTGATTATGTGTTGCCTCCCCAAGGATGATTGCAACTACCGATTCTTCAAAAGGAGTGAATGTCGGCATAACTCCTATATCTAATGCAGTAAGATCTTCCAAGAAGGCAGCGACCGTATACCCGTCTACTTGTGCTTTCTCCAAAACTGCCGTAATTGAATCAAAATCGCATCTGCCCTTCAATACCGGATCGGTTCTTACTGTTTCCAAGAGCCGACTTCTTAACAAATCTGCAAATTCAGCTAAAGGTTGTTCTCTCAAAGGCATTCGTATCTGCACCGGAGACGAAGTCATTGCTCGACGGAAATTACTCCATTCCCGCTGACGTAAGTCAGGAGAAAGATACTGCTGCTTAAACAAGAATAACGCCAATTCCGCAGGGAAATACTCCGTGGGGAGCCCCGGATAGGTTCTGGGTATCGGCATAAAACGCAAGAGCATCAAGTATTCTTGTTCCAATTCCGCATCAAAGGCAAGCGGCGATAATCCGTTATGAACCAGAACCGATTCCATGAGAAGACGGCCGTTTCGTTCATTGTAATCTGGTATAAAGGGATGGATATGCACGAAATGATAAAATGCCTCGGCAGCAAAGATAATGGCCTCTGCCATTCTCTCTACCGGATGAGACATCTCAAAAACTTCCCTCTCCCTAAGATTAAACCACGAAACATACTCCTCCATTAAATTACTCACAACCATGGATCCTCCTCCCGTCCCAACAGGCGGGAAGAACCATCCGTTAGAAAATATGTCTACTTCACGATAATGATCACTCTGATATCCCAGGTCCGCGATCAACGAAAAGGTTCTCAGGAGGAACTTGTGAGAAAGACGCCCCGGCTTCCTATCTCGATTCACAAATTCTATCGCAGCCATATATCCTTTCTTCGTTTCTCGTTGAGGGAATAGTTTCTCTATTCGTCTTGAATATACATGGCCGATTACCTCTGCCTCTGGAAAAGCATGAGTACCATCAAGGGCAACGGCGAAAACTTCCTTAATACGCTCCCTAACAAAATCTCTTCTTTTACCATTGGTGGCTACAGACAACTCTTTTCCACGCTCAAGCCATGGCAATCCCTTGTAGTCATTCCATACCAAGCTAAACGGGTGGACTGCCATCGTATCAAGCGTTGTTTGAACAAGCCGCTTGCGGTAGAAAGCTTTCAAATATAATAAATAGTTCCTAAGTCCCACCTCAGAAAGGAAATATTCTGCCATGGCAACTTTATCTTCGATACTAAGACGATAGCCCGATCTATTTATCGCCAGATCCAAATACTCTAAATAATCCCACGGATTACGTGTTTCAAAGAAAGGTTTTCCAGGAATAAGATATGCCCTTTTGGGATCGCGGTGAATCTTTAACGTATCGGCAGCATTGCTTGCTATTCTAAGCAAGTGTTCAGGAAGCACTGCGGAAGAAGAATCCTGCGCCGGCGAAGAAGAAGAGAATATGGAAGATTCATCATCCA
>JAHISH010000274.1 GCA_018818365.1 Candidatus Omnitrophota bacterium
GGATCATAATCCAAGGTTGCGCGGATCGCATCAAAGGACTTACGCGCGCTTAAGTCTCCTTCAGCTAAATGAGACCTCAACGCTGCTCCGTTGGTATCAGGATCACCCACGATCCAGCCATTGCCGAAACGCAGTTCCTGACGCCCCACAGTCAAGGTCAACGGTGAATAAAGGAACTCTTTCAAGGTAACAAACGCCAGATCAAGATCAAGATCCTGCTCATCAACAGCGTTTGCCGTGGCTAAACCTATATTCCTATTGCTCTCCGAAGTACCTGCGGCAGATTCACCATTCCAATTTCTCTCATTGAGCAACCTTACGGTAGTAGAAACATTATCCGTAAGATCCGCATCCAAACGCACTCTGGTGATAGAAAGAAGATCTTCTTCCTTATCATCATAGGCTGCAGTACTTACCGCACTACCAGCACCACCATCAGTTGTGGGAGTCTTTACCAAATCCAGATTATTGCGGGAAACAGCCATGACGGTGATATCTCCGCTAATCTTTACATTCTGCACCTCGGCGTATGCGGCACAGGTAAGCCCTGCCACAAGCGCGAGCGCCAGAATCATTATTAAGCGTTTACTCATTTTGCCTCCTTTAAGAAATTAATATAAATATATCAACTAGGGTATTAATTTACTTCCTAGATATCGTCTATATAGTATATCACCGGATCTGCACTGGCTTCGGGTCTTTATTTGCTTCACCTCCTTCTTGCCTGCGATTAAAGCCATATCCAGTGGTATAACCGATTGTGTACCTTTTTATCACATAACTCTTTATTTGTCAAGTGTTTTTTCAAAACAGGGCAGGGACCGAAGCGAAGAAATCAGCAGAAAAGCCAAGAAATACGCAATAATCCCAAATCCGACCGAAATAATTACATATCCTATCAAAACTGGGGCGAGTATCTTTAAAAACGATATTTCGAAGAATTGCGGCCAGGAAAACCCCCTAAAAAACTCTTTCCAATCGTTTTGGGCTATACGCCAATCTATTCTTAATACCCATGACCCGATTTTTGCCGCAAATATAAAGGTAACCAGGCTTAACCAGGTATTGGTGGCCAGACTTCCTGCTAACGCAGCCAGCCGATTGACCCGTAGAAAGGTAGCTATAAACACAGAGGCAACCGGGCCGGTACCGGGTATTATCCCCAAAGCTACCCCCACGCCTACTCCCGCAGCTATTCTTTGAGGAGAGTCATAACTTTTTAGAATGCTTTTCCAAACGCCTTTTTTCTTCATCTTGAAGGATCCTTTTGAGAATTTTTCCGGTAGAATTCTTAGGTAAACTATCCCGGAATTCGATATATTTAGGTATCTTGTATGGGGCAAGCCGATCCCTCAAATAATGCATGAACTCTTGTTCACTTGCCTCTTCTTGCTCTTTAAGCACCAGGAATGCTTTGGGGACCTCTCCTTTATGCGTATCTTCTATCCCGATTACCGCAGCTTCTTTTACCTTAGGATTCTGATACAGCACCTCTTCTATCTCCCTTGGATAGACATTAAGCCCCCGCACATTAACCATCTCCTTCTTTCTTCCTACTATATATACGTACCCCTGCCGGTCGATCTTCGCCATATCTCCGGTGTAGAGCCAATCGTCTTTAATAGTATCGGAACTAACTTCTTGCCGGCGGAAATACCCCTGCATCACATTATGGCCTTTTACCAGCAATTCCCCTATTTCTCCTGCAGCCAAATCGCGCCCTTTTCCATCGATTACCTTCACGAGAATATTCTCCGAAATCGGTAAGCCGATTGAGCCGGGTTTTCGCACCCCTTTCAAAGGATTTAAAGTCACTACCGGAGAAGCCTCGGTCAACCCATACCCCTCCAATAAAGGAATGCGGAACTTCTTCTCAAACCCTTTAAAGATCCCAGGAGAAAGTGCCGCCGCTCCGGAAATACAAAGCCTTATCGGATTAAATACCTTTATCAAAGGAGTATGCAGCAGCTTAGGTAGTTTTATATCCTTAAGGATCGCGTAAATCGAAGGGATCCCCACAAACACAGTAACTTGGTTCTTGCGTATCGCGCGGATCACGCGCCTAAAAGGCTTCAGTGATTTCATAACCACTATTTTTGCGCCAATGAGCAAAGGAAGATTCATGCAGACAGTCGCGGCAAAAGAATGAAAAAGCGGCAATATACAGATGAATGATTCCCGGGATCTGCCTCTTATGGCAAATGCGGAATCATAGGCATTTGAAATCAGGTTATAATGCGAGAGCATCGCCCCTTTAGGATGGCCGGTAGTCCCGGAGGTATATAATATAACCGCCAGGTCTGATGGACCGGGGGCAATCTTCTGTAATATCTCCGCAGGTGCCCTTTTTATCGACGAGAAATCAGGGATGGATTCTTTGGCCTTGGTAGTAGAGATCACCATTTTAAGGGAATCCACACGCAGCCTCAATTCCTCCGCCATCGCTAGATATGTCCGGGAAGTAATAAGGCAGAGTGCCTGGCTATCTTCCAGGATATACTTTGCCTCTTCGATCTTGAACATGTAATTAACAGGAACCACCACTGCCGCAGATTTAAGCACCGCATAGTACGCGATGATAAATTCCGGAGAATTATCCAGAAACAACGCAATCCGATCGCCGGGCCGTACCCCTTCTTCAATCAAGCCTGCGGCAATAGATGAAGTCTCCTCATCAAGTGACTTGTAGCGTATTTTTTTTTGGCCAAAGACGATCGCGGTGCGAGAAGGATTCCTTTGGGCGCTTAACTGAAGTAATTCTCCGAGATTTCGCGGTATCATTGCTTCTCTTTATCTTTTGAAAGCGAAGGTTTTATGTGTACGCCGGCAAACCTCTCCAAGCCAAATGACTCCTGGACCCATCCGTTATTAAGTCCGTATGAATCCCTGATTTTTTGTGCGTCTTCATACTCTTCAAGAGAGACGCGCCGGGAGAGTTCTTGAATCTGGGGAGCATGATAATAAGGAGTATATTGGCTCATGAGGCTGATATACGTCTGGGTCGTCAACTCTGAAGCAACAAAACGCATGACCGTTTCCGTTCCTGAGAGTCCCTGCGGCAAGACCAAATGCCGGATAACCAACCCTCTCTTTATAATACCATCATCCCCGATATCTGCAACACCTACTTGCTGGTGCATCAACTTCACTGCCTTCTGATTATAGTACGGATATTGCGGCGCCTGCGAGTATCTTTCTGCCGGAGCATTCCTGCCATAGCGCATATCCGGAAGGTAAATATCCACGATGCCATCCAATAGTGCCACTATCTCCGGCAATTCATATCCTCCGGTATTATAGACTAATGGTATCTGCAATCCATTTCCCGCCGCAATCACCAGGCTCTTCAGTATCTGCGGCATGATATGGGTGGGAGAAACCAGATTAATATTGTGACAACCCATCTCCTGTAGCTCCACCATGAAACCGGCAAGCTCATCCTCCTGCACTTCCCTGCCTGATCTTTCTTGGCTAAATTCATAATTCTGGCAATACGCACAGGCCATCGTACACTGTGAAAAAAAAATAGCCCCTGACCCGCGGGTCCCTGAAATAGGCGGCTCTTCGCCGTGATGAGGCATATAGCTACAAACTCGCGCGTAACCTCCCGTGCGGCAAAAGCCCTTCTCGCCTTTTAAGCGGTTTACTCTGCACCTGCGCGGGCAAAGTACGCACGACTCTAAAAGAGCAAAGGCCTCTTTGCTGCGTTGCGCAAGAGTACCCGCATCAAATGCCTTCAAGTAAGATGGGTAATTCCGCATACAATACTAAGAAAGATTACAGAGTAGGCGCAATCTCTGTTGCAGAAGAAATTTCCGCCTTGACCTGCTTGATCCTCTCTTCTATCGGAGGATGGGAACTTAAGAAGACCAGGTTAAAACCTGTACCCTTCTTTTGCGCTTCTTTTTGCAACTTCTCAAAGAAAGTCACCATACCAAACGGATTAAATCCTGCACGGCGGGCATAGCGTACGCCAAGTTTATCTGCCAAGTACTCATCCTGACGGCTATATCCCAGATTCACCAAATTAAAGACCACATCCAGCGCCTGTCCGACTGAATCAGCTTCCCCCGTCTTAAAGATAATCCCCAAGATCAGTTGATACCCCAAGACCGCCTGAAGCCGTTTTACGCTATGCCGCGCGGCAATATGCCCTATTTCATGGGCAAGCACACAGGCTAATTCATCTTCATTGGTTGCTTCCAGTAACCCGCTATTGACATACACATACCCGCCGGGGATGGCAAAGGCGTTAAATTCTTTGTCTTTAACTACACGAAACTGATAGGTTATATCGTTCCTATCTGAACCGGCGGCAATTTTTTTCCCGATCGCAGTAAGCCTCTGCACCATTAAAGGATCTTTTTCCCACTTGATCTCTTTTTGAAGCTGTTGATCCATCTGCGCGCCTAATTTTACTTCGGAAGCGGTATCGATAAGCAGCGTCTCATTGCGCTGTGTGGCGGGATTATATATGGTTACACATCCTGCCATACACACGCATATCAATCCCAGAAAAACACCTTTAGCGATTTTGTATTTGTGCGGCATAAATTCCTCGGAGGTGATTAAAAAATAGTATAGCCTCAGGCAACTTATAATCAGGATAGGTCCATTCCCAGGCGCGGTATGAGTTCTCTTGGTAAAAAAGTGTAACTTCCGCAAAGATGCCTTTATCTAAATAAATACGATGAGAGTAATTCTTCGTTGAAGCTAAGACCAGTTTCGCCAGGTCAAGGTACCCCGGGTCGATATTGATGCGCCGTTTGAATGCTGCGCGCAAACTTACTGCATAACGCGTCTCAATTATATTGGTAATGACCTTGACTTTAGGAAGGATGTGCGGGTGGATAAGCTTTTTAAAACTAAAGAATCTTCTCTTTAATCCCGCGCCGAATTCCTTGGCATAATAATCAGTATGCGCAAAAGAGAAAACCTGGCTTTCAAAATCAATAGGGCCGAAACGCCTTGTTAATCGGCGCAGGACGCGCTGCGCGATTATCTCTTCTTTATAAATAAAACCGATGATAAGTTTTACGGAAGCAGATTTTCTAATTTGCCCCATGGAGATGCGTTAGAAAAAACGCCGCGACGCTATGTCGTGCTGGGGACACCGGAAGAGAGTAACTGATCGATATACTGCGAGATCTTATGCCGATATTCATCTCTTATATCATTGAAGAAAATAGCCACATTAAACCCCCCCTGGGCCTCATCCTCTGACCTGACGATAACCCCCTTGCATTCCACTCGGCAACGTTTCTTCTGGCCTATCGGCAGGTTTAGCTTTACCATCACCTTCGTAAAGGGAGGAATGTATTTATTAAGACAACAATACGCCCCGACGCAACTGATGTTTTGGCTGGAGGTGACAAAATCATAGCCGTTAACAGCCACTTTCATCGGAAGTTCATGGTCAATACGGGGGAATTGCCTTCGTTCGCTGCCTCTACTCTTTTGCATTCTTTTCCTCTTTCGCCTTCTGGAGTGCCACGCGCCAGCATTTCTTGGTGCAAAAGTACTTCCCGTTACGGTAATATTGTTTTATTTTCCTAAGCGGTTTATTGCACGCAAGGCAGTTCGTCTGCTTTTCTTGCGGTGCCTGTTTGGTTGTATCTTGTGCCATTAAAGATTTCCTTTCTTTTTACAACAACGTATCGGTGCGCATGGCGA
>JAHISH010000030.1 GCA_018818365.1 Candidatus Omnitrophota bacterium
CGCGCATATTCAGATACCCGCACATCACATAACCTTTTTCCCCGCGCAAGACCACTAGATTCTTGGTTTGAAACCGGAAGACAAGCGCGTGAATAACACCTTTTCCGACTTTTATCTTTCTATACTCTAATGGGGACACCTTTCTTCTCCATTTTTTTAATCTTGTGCCAATTCTTCACGATCTGGCGCGCGGACCGTACCTTGACCGTGCCAAAGACATGCGGATGGCGCCGCTTCAGCTTCTTTATCAATCCGCCAATGACATCTTCGACGTCAAACTTTTCTTCCTTCTTGGCGATCTGGGAGTGGAACATTATCTGAATCAGTATATCTCCCAGCTCCTCTTGCATATGGCGGGAATCCTTCTTCTTTACCGCGTCAATAAACTCTTTGGTCTCCTCCTTAAGATAAGGCAAAAGTGATTCATGGGTCTGCTTCTTATCCCAGAGGCAACCTTTTGGGCTGTGCAGTCTATCAAAGACTCTCTTTAATTGAGTAAATTTCGTTTGCGAAGGCATGATAAAGGCTTATCCATTCTTGCGTTTGAGATTCGCAGGAGCATCGACTGCCAACACATTGGTCGATTGCAGGGAGTAGACCGGATTACCCTCAAGGTCAAACTCATTATCAAGACGGCTGATTTTCGTTGCTACTAATTTTATTTTTAGGATGGAGCCGTCTTCCAGAAGGTATTGATTCCAATGCTCGCTTGCCTGGGTAATCTCTACCGGCGTTGCCTCTACTTCTCTACCGTCGGGAAGCCGTATCTTTATTTTTTGCGCCATTTATTCCTCCTCTTTTAAGAAAGCCGCAGTGCATTTTGTTCATCCCGAGGGCCTAAGTCTTAAAACACATGCTGCGAAAGGTAACGGAATGCGCAAAGGCATGCCTTTGAGCCTTCTCCGGCAGCGATAATGATCTGTTTCTCAGGGACATCGGTCACATCCCCTGCGGCAAAAATTCCAGGCACGCTGGTCTGGTTATGACAGTCGATCTTAATTTCCCCATTTTGATTCTTCTCTACAATTGCGGCAAACTCAGAGTTAGGCACCAGGCCTATCTCCACAAATACTCCTCCAACGGCAAGCGTCTCTTCTTTCCCTCGACGCTGCATGGTAAGGGCATTGACCATTCTATCCCCCCTCACCGCAGTAACCTGGCTATCATTATATACGGTCACGTTGGAAGCCTCCTGGACCTTCTGGCGCATAATCGCATCTCCCCCTAATGCAGGCGTATTGTTGATCACATAGACATGCGTGGCAATACGAAGAAGCTGCAATGCCGCATCCAGAGCGGAATTTCCTCCGCCAATGACCGCCACATCCTTTTTAGCAAATAAGGGGCCGTCGCACGTGGCGCAATAGGTAAGCCCACGGTTCTTAAATTCATTCTCTCCGGGAACGCCAAGCTGACGCGTACGTTTGCCTGAAGCGATAATTAAGGTCCTTGATGGATATTCCTCTTTATTGCTCTTGACCAGGATGGTTTCTTTTTCTTTCAAAACAGAGATCACCGTTTCATTCTCCTTGACGGCAATCTGGTAGGTGCGCATATGCTCTTCGAACTTGGAGGCTAACTCCGGCCCGCTGATGAACTGATAGCCGGTATAATTCTCGATATCTCCGCTCCAGGCAGCCTGGCCTCCGATATCGCCGGTCACCACCAAGAGATCCATCTTCTTGCGGGCAGCATACACCGCAGCAGTAATCCCTGCGGGCCCTGCTCCGATAATAACAATATCATACATACGCTACTCCTGCTGCGGCGCTTCTTGCGGGAACTCTTTTCTTAGCCGCGCAAGGTCTTCAGGCTTAAGAAGTTTTTTTATTTTCTCGCGTTCTCCAGGGGAAATACTATCCTTAATGGTCTTGAGATCTTCCGGCTTGAAAGTATCCTTTATCTTATCGTAATCTTCCGGGTTAAGGTTTCGAATGATTTCTTCGTAGTCTTCCGACTTCAACCCCTTTTTAATATCTTCAAGCCTGCCTGACTTGATCATCTTCTCAATGGCAGCAGCGTCCTGCGGTTTTAAGGTCTTTACTTTTTCAATGATCAATTGCGGGGCTGCCGAAGAGGATGACTCCAGGGCAGTAACAATGTCTTCCGGATTCATCGATGAAACCTTAGCCTTAAATAACTGCGCGGAAGCGTCTGAGATCATCCGGTCAAAGGATGGCAATTCCGGATTGATAATAAGATACAGACAGGCAATAATGGAGAGGGCTACTACGAAAATAACTGGTTTTGCGATCCTCACGTCTCTTCAGGTAGTTTCACAAGCCTAACGCATGCTTGATTTTTTCTTTATCAAACCCTACAATAATTTCGCCTTCGATATCCACTACCGGCACTCCCATCTGCCCTGAGGCCTCCACCATCTTCTCCGCGGCAGTCTGATCGGAAGAAACATCGATATCCGTAAACGTAATATTGTTATCTTTTAAGAATTGCTTTACGCGTATGCACCAGGGGCAGGTCGGAGTACTGTATACCGTCACGTTCTTGCTCATTACAAACCTCCTTTGAATGAACAGATAATTTACGCGACTGTAAAGAAGCGTAAATTATAGCATTTCTATTAATCCTCATTGCGTCTGCGAATTATTAAGCACCTTAATCTCTTGTTCAGCGAAATCCCGCGTAAGCGGGAATCCCGAGCCTACGAAGAAGATTTCGAAGAAATCTTCGAGTGCCTAGGCGAGGGCTTACATAAAAGCCTGTTTAAAATCCAGCAGTTGTTTCAAATGTCCCTGTTCTTGTTCGATCAACCCTTCGACAATCTTCTGGTCGGATACCGGCACTACTTTATTCATGGCCGTATAGAAG
>JAHISH010000275.1 GCA_018818365.1 Candidatus Omnitrophota bacterium
AAATTACACTTTAGTGCGCTGGTGGTCGTTGGCGATACCAAAGGCCGTGTAGGATATGCCTTAGATAAAGCAAACGAAGTCGCTGATGCAATTCGTAAAGCCCTTACGAAAGCGAAAAAAAGTCTAATTTTAATACCCCGCGAGGGTTCTACTATCCCTCACGAAATACTAGGAAAATTTGGCGCGGGAAAAGTTCTTTTAAAACCCGCGTCGGAAGGCACCGGGGTTATTGCGTCGGGGCCGGTGCGTGCAGTCTGTGAAGCAGCGGGAATTAAAGATATTCTCACGAAGTCTTTAAGATCAAATAATCCGATCAACGTTATCAAAGCAACAATGCAAGGGTTGACCAGTCTTAAAGAAGCCCCTCAGCAAATTCCAGGAGAAGATAAGACCAATGCGGACTAACCCGTTTAATAAGAAAAAAATCTCAAAGAGCCTTTCCGTCGAGGCATCGGTGAAAAAGATTTCCCCAAAGCGAAAATCCCGGCGAATACCTCAGGAGAATAGTGAGGATCTCCGGATAGGGCTGCATAATCTTGCCGTTCCACCCGGATGCCACAAGGCAAAAAAAATGCTTGGTCGCGGTCAGGGCTCAGGGCACGGAAAGACTTCAAGCCGAGGAAGTAAAGGGCAGACTTCACGTTCCGGAAGGGATTTCTATCTTGGATTTGAGGGAGGACAATCCCCCTTTATCCGAAAGGTCCCTAAAAGAGGTTTTCATTGTATATCGAGAAAAGAGTTTCAAATTGTGAACCTTCACCAACTGCAAAAGGTAAAAGAAGAAACAGTCACCCTGGAACTTTTAGAGAAAATAGGGTTGATTAAAGATAAAGGCAAGTTAGTCAAGATTCTTGGAGACGGTGCAGTTAAGAATCCTCTCACGGTACAGGCGCATGCATTTTCTAAAAAGGCCGCTGAACTCATCCAGAGTGCCGGCGGAAAAGTAGAAATCATCCATGCTTAGTGCCCTGGCGAATGCGATAAAAATTCCGGATCTGAAAAGAAGACTTCTGGTAACCGGAATATTAATCGCCGTCTACAGAGTAGGTTGTTATATCCCCACTCCGGGAATTGACGGATCGGCTCTTGCGGAATTTTTTAGCCGCGTGGCAAAGACCCAAGGCGGTACGCTCTTTGGCATAATCAATATGTTTTCAGGTGGCGCAATGGAGCGATTGACTATCTTCGCCCTCGGTATTATGCCGTATATATCCGCATCGATTATTTTACAGCTTCTTACCGCGGTTATCCCGGCGTTGGAAAAACTTGCAAAAGAGGGCCGTGCAGGATACGAACGAATAAACCAATATACTCGCTACGGAACGGTACTCTTAGCGGTAGTACAATCTTTCTTTATTGCGCTCTGGCTTGAAAACCCGGCGCGTTTCGAAGGTTTACGTATTGTAATGCATCCTGGATGGGGGTTTAGGATCCTGACGGTACTGACCCTGACCACTGGCACGATCTTTATTATGTGGTTAGGGGAACAGATCCAGGAGAGGGGAATCGGTAATGGGATTTCATTAGTTATCACTGCCGGTATCGTCTCGCGCATCCCGGCGGCGTTTCATCAGCTCTTTGTATTAATATCACCTTTTGCACTTTCACGCCGTCAGATACAGCCTTTTACGCTTATTATTATGGCGGGACTCCTGGTAATAGTAGTTTTCTCAGTTATTATGATTACTCAGGGCCAAAGAAAGATTCCGGTGCAATACGCACGCCGGATCGTAGGAAGAAAAATTTACGGGGGGCAATCAACGTATATTCCCTTAAAGGTTGATACCTCAGGGGTTATTGCCATTATCTTTGCGCAATCGATAATTCTTTTCCCTGCGACCTTAGCTTCGTTTATTCCTAATCCCGGGTTTCAACGATTAGCGCAATCGCTTGTCCGGGGACATCTTTTATACACTATTGTGTATGCGCTTCTTATTATTTTCTTCTGTTACTTCTATACGGCAATCGTCTTTAATCCGGTTGATTTATCAGAAAATATGAAGAAGTATGGAGGATTTATTCCTGGCATTCGGCCAGGCTCGCCCACTGCCGAGTTTCTTGATTTTGTGATGACCAGGATCACTCTGGCAGGAGCACTTTTTATTGCGGTGATCGCAATATTTCCTGATTTTATCATGGCCTGGCTTAAGGTTCCGTATTTAGTTGCGTCGTTTTTCGGCGGCACAGGAATCCTTATCGTGGTAGGAGTTATGCTGGATACCTTAAAACAAGTTGAATCGCATCTTTTGGCACATCACTACGAAGGATTCATCAAAGGCGGCCGACTAAAAAGTCGAAGATAATGCAGATAATCATGCTCGGCCCCCCGGGGGCAGGTAAAGGAACTCAATCAAAGCGGTTAGCGCAAAAGCTTAAAGTATCTCATATTTCTACCGGCGACCTCTTACGGCAGAATGAGAAAGAACAGACTTCTTTAGGCAAGGACGCAAAAGATTTCATGAATCGAGGGTTACTCGTGCCTGATGAATTAGTTGCGCAGATGCTTCAGGAGCGTTTTAACGCTACCGATATCAAGAATGGATTTATTCTTGACGGCTACCCCCGTAATCTTAACCAAGCAAAAACCTTAGAAGTTATCCTTGAAAAGAAACAAATATCTATAGATACGGTCATATATTTAGACACCTCTGTGCCTGTCATCATTCAACGCCTGACCGGAAGACGCGTCTGCAGTGGCTGCCAGGCAAATTATCATATAAAAAATATGCCGCCTAAAAAAGACGGATACTGTGATCAATGCAACCAGACGCTGTATCAGCGCACTGATGACAATGAAGCCACCGTCATGAAACGCTTAGATGTGTACAAGAAGGAAGTTTCTACTTTGATCGACTATTATAAAGAGAAACATTTGCTCGTGGAATTCTCTGCTGATGAGGATGCGGGCGTAGTATTACAAAAAATTGCTGAATATTTGTCAGGCAATGATTCCCCGAAAAACTAAAGACCAAATCGATATAATGAGAAACGCAGGGAAGATACTTGCCGAAATCATTGCTGAACTTGAACAAACAGTGTGCCCGGGAGTCAAAACCTCTCAGGTCAATGATTTTGCCGAGGAGTTAATTAGGAAACGCAATGTCAAACCTGCATTCAAAGGGTATAACGGATATCCGGCAACGCTCTGCACTTCGATAAATGATGAAATCGTCCATGGCATTCCCGGAAACCGAATTTTAAAAGACGGGGACATTATCAGCCTTGATTTAGGACTTGAATATGAAGGGTATTTTGTCGATTCAGCGCTGACGCTGCCTGTGGGTCGAATCAATGAGCGTATTAATAAACTTATTAAAGTGACAAAACAAGCATTGGAATTGGGTATTACCCAGGCACAAGAGGATAATCACTTATTCGATATTTCGCATTGCATTCAAGATTATGTAGAACGAAACGGGTTCTCCGTGGTCCGGCAGTTTGTAGGACATGGAATTGGGAAACAACTTCATGAAGAGCCCCCCATCCCCAATTATGGGTTGCCGCACCAGGGGCCACTATTAAAGAGCGGGATGGTGTTGGCAATTGAGCCTATGGTCAATATGGGAACATGTGATTCCTATATAACGGATAATGGGTGGACGGCGGTAACACGTGATGGTCTTAATTCAGCGCATTTCGGGCATACGGTGGCAATAACCGATCAGGGGCCGGAAGTACTAACACGCTAGGAGCTTTATAATGGCCAAAGAAGAACTGATTGAGACAGAAGGTATCATACGCGAATCTTTGCCTAATGCGATGTTCCGGGTTGAATTAGAAAACGGGCATATTGTCCTAGCACATGTTTCAGGAAAAATGCGCATGCATTTTATCCGTATCCTCCCTGGAGATAAAGTCAAGTTGGAACTCTCACCCTACGATTTAAGTAGGGGGAGGATAACCTTTAGAGCTAAATCATGAAAGTGAAGTCTTCGGTAAGAAAGATTTGCGATCAATGCAAGATTATTAAGCGAAGGGGCGTGGTGCGCGTTATTTGCAGCAACCCTAAGCATAAACAGCGTCAAGGGTAGGGTCATTGTTTAATGTAAAAATTCCCATGTTTAATGTGTGGACCAACATCGAACATGCTACATTAAACATCGAACAAAAGAAAAGGTTCTAAGGAGCAAGAATATGCCCAGAATACTCGGCGTCGATATCCCTAAAGATAAGAAAATAGAAATTTCTCTTATGTATCTGTATGGGATAGGCAGAGCCCAAGCAATAAAGATTCTTAAAGAGATATCAATAAACCCAGAAAAACGGGCGAAGGATCTTACCGAAGAAGAAGTAACAAAAGTTACGGCAGCGCTACAAAAAAGCGGCTTACGTCTCGAAGGGGATTTACGTCGTGATATTTCACAGAATATTAAGCGCCTAATGGATATCGGCTCTTGGAGGGGATTACGCCATAAAAGAGGGTTACCGGTCCGAGGGCAACGTTCCCGCACGAATGCCCGTACCAGAAAAGGACCTCGTAAAGGTGGGCTTGCGGTGGTGAAAAAAGATGATTCAGGTAAAAAAGCGGCCCCTAAGTTAGTTAAATGAAGCTCCTCAGACTAAAGTCTGAGGTTTAAAAAGCGGCATATTTGAAGCGGCCAGTACTCATCCGCTTCGGGCCGAAAAAGTATGAAGGAGTTTACCGTATGGCCATAAAAGATAAAGCAAAGAAAAAAAAGATCGCAAAAGGCATTACCTCAGGAATTGCGCATATCCAAGCGAGTTTCAATAATACGATCATCACCATTACCGATAAACAAGGGAATGTCTTAGTCTGGTCGGCACCGGGGTGTGTAGGATATGGCGGCTCAAAGAAATCAACCCCTTTTGCCGCACAGATAGCCGCTACAGACGCAGCGCGCAAGGCCAAAGAAATAGGGCTTAAGGAGATTGAAATTCGAGTGAAGGGCCCGGGATTCGGGAGAGAATCCGCAATAAGGGCTTTACAGGCAGCAGGATTGGCAGTGACCGCAATCAAAGATCTGACGCCAATTCCCCATAACGGCTGTCGCCCGAAGAAGAAGAGAAGGGTCTAAAAACTAAACAGCTACTTTAATAGAGAGAGGAACGAATGGCTCGTTATATCAATGCGAAATGCCGATTATGCCGTAGAGAAGGAGTAAAACTCTTTTTAAAAGGCACAAAATGCGTGACGGAAAAATGTCCTATCAACAAACGTGCGTTTGCGCCAGGCCAGCACGGGAAACAGAGAATTAAGCTATCCAATTACGGACTGCAGCTACGTGAAAAGCAGAAAGTGAAGAGAATGTATGGCGTCTTGGAACGCCAGTTCCGCCGTTATTTCGATATTGCGTCAAAAACGAAAGGAGTTACGGGAAAGGTACTTCTTCAATTGCTGGAACGCCGTCTCGATAACGTGGTTTTCCGTATGGGATTATCATTGTCTCGTGCACAGGCACGGCAAATCGTAAGGCATAATCATATTAAGGTGAACGGCCAAAAGGTCAATATCCCTTCTTTCTCGGTGACGCCTAACGACTTGATTCAATGGAAGGCAAAAGAAAGTGCCTTCAAGAAGATCAAAGAGAACATGGAGATCACCAAAGACCGCACCGTGCCTTCATGGCTTGTTTTTGACGCAAAAGAATTTTGCGCCAAAGTGATTCGACTTCCGGAAAAAGAAGATATTCAACAACCGATCCAAGAGCAGCTTATTGTGGAGTTGTATTCAAAATAACCATTTCGACGGAATTCTGCGTAATATTCCATTAGTTTTAATGTTGAAAACTAAAGAAGGAATAAAGGAAACTTTAACCGTCGAAGAATAAAGGAGAAGTCATGGGAATTAAATGGAGAGATTTTCAGCTACCAAAACGTTTAGAGTGCGACGAATCAACCTACACGAATATGTATGGGAAATTCTCAGCTGCTCCTTTTGAAAGAGGATTCGGAGTAACTTTAGGTAATGCATTACGCCGGCTTTTACTTTCATCTATTGAAGGGAGCGCTGTCACTGGTATCAAAATCGCGGGGATACAACATGAGTTTTCAACGATCCAGGGAATCGTAGAGGATGTGCCTGAGATTATTCTCAACGTTAAGAGTTTAGTTCTTAATTCGCATTCTAAGATTCCGAAAACGATCTTTGTCAAACGTAATGTAAAAGGAGAAGTAACGGCAAAAAATATCGAAGTGGATGAGACTATAGAAATCATAAATCCCGACCTGCATATTGCGACCCTCACGAAAGATACCAAATTCTCGTTAGAGATGGAAGTCGCGCGTGGGAGAGGATATGTCCCCGCGGAAATGAATAAAAAAGATGACCGTGCGATAGGGCTGATTCCCATAGATTCAATATTCACCCCTTTAACGAAAGTCAATTATTACGTCGAGAATACGCGCGTAGGACAGAGAACCGATTATGACAAGCTCATCCTAGAGATCTACACCAACGGGGGGATTACTCCGAAAGATGCGCTTCTCTATGCGTCAAACATCCTGCAGAGGCATCTTGATATATTTGTAAGCTTCGGGCAGCTCCCCGAAGACATTAATGAAGAAGAGCCGGAGATGTCAAAGGAAGAACAATCCTTGTATGAGAAACTCCGACTTCCGATTTCCGAATTAGAGCTT
Source organism: Candidatus Omnitrophota bacterium (assembly GCA_018818365.1). Taxonomy (GTDB): domain Bacteria; phylum Omnitrophota; class Gorgyraeia; order Gygaellales; family Profunditerraquicolaceae; genus JAHISH01. The sequence continues at coordinate 6,598 of JAHISH010000275.1, forward strand.
TCGGTTCGCAGTTCGAACTGTCTGCGAGAAGCAAATATAAAGACCATTGCGGAATTAGTAAAGAGAAACGAAGAAGAAATGCTTGGGTTTAAGAATTTCGGGAAGAAATCATTGACCGAAATCAAGGAATTAATTGCCGGCATGGGTTTAGGCCTTGGGATTCCGGTAGATCCTAAGAAGCTTAAGAAGGGGTAAGAGATGAGACATTCTAAGAAAAGACTCCAGCTTAACCGATTTACCAGTTGGCATAAAGCAACAATCTCAAGCATTGCGCGCAGCATATTATTGCAGCAAAGCATAAAGACTACGCTCCATAAGGCCAAGGCAGCGCGCCCGAAGGTAGAGAAATTAATTACTTTGGCAAAACAAAACACTATTGCCACACGACGTGCCGCCGCGAAGATCTTGCGAGGAGACCATGGATTGGTAAGTATGCTTTTTCGTGAGATAGGCCCTCGGTTTAGCACACGTATCGGCGGATATACTCGCATAATCCCTTTAGGCACCCGCCGGGGGGACAATGCGCAGCAAGTGATATTCGAACTAAGTGAAATCAAAAAGGAAGAAAAGAAAAAACGCGTAAAGAAAGAAAAACTGAGCCGACATC
>JAHISH010000276.1 GCA_018818365.1 Candidatus Omnitrophota bacterium
ATCCACGGCACAGGCTAAAAGCGCGGAAATCAAAGAGATGATTACAATGAACTTATTGGCGGTCAGGTTCTTGATGCGTAAGATCAGGCTGACAATCCAAGCAAAAAACCCTGAATCCTTCAGAAGCCCTACCAGGACCATCATGCCTATCAGAAAGAGTATTACTTCTAACGAAGCGAATTTGATCACATGTTCCAGATCGATGGTCTGGGTGAGTAAGAGTATCGCCGTTCCTAAGAAGGCAAAGGTAAGACGAAAACTCCAAAAAAAGAGGGTCCCCAGGATAGAACAGGAGAAGATAGATATCGAAAGCGACTGGGTAAAGTTCAGGCCGATGGAATGCGCCCCCACCCCCAAGCCACACGCGATAGCTACCAGGATTATCAGCTTTTTAAACACGCTACCTACTCCTTAATGATAAAACGGCACCAGAATCAACGCCAACTAGACGACGATAATGAAGCTCCTCGGGCTAAAGCCCGAGGTTTCTCGAAGCCCTAAAAGCTGGATACTTGAAGCGGCCAATACTCCTCCGCGCCCTCAAAGGGCGCGGTCTTTAGGCCGCGAAAGTATAAAGATAAATTTCTTACGCATCTTTTCTCCTTAAGGAAAAAGGACCTCGGCTTCTTTGGCAAAGGCGCTCAACACATCTCCTCGCGCGATCATCCCCACGACAGTACCGGCCTTATCCACTATCGGCAGACGGCGAATATTCTGCGTAAGCATGATCCGAGCTGCTTCGCATAGAGTAGTCTCTTCGCTGGTGGCTATCACCTCATGCCGCATCAGCTGCGATACTTTCATCGCGGAGAATTCGGAGAATTTCTTCTTGGTAGATTTTGGATTCTCCTCATAGATGAACTTGCCGACCTTCTTGATATAACTGGGCAAAATCGCAGAGATAATATCCTTCTCGGTAAACATACCCACTAATTTCCCTTGCGCATCCATAACCGGAAGCCCGCTTATCTCTCGCTTTAATAAAATAATTAACGCATCGAGGACATTGTCATCTGGCTTGATACTTACCACATTTGTCGCCATGATCTCTCTTATCTTCATGGATTCCCCCCTCTCCGGGTTAAAGAATCTCTTTTATGCGGGAACGAAATCTCCAAAAGAGCGTTGCGGCGGCGGCAATCTTGATACAATCTCCCGGGATAAACGGAATTGCCCCCACCCATAACAATTGTTTCCAAGGAATCCCTAAAAGTACCTTAAGCCACCCCATCCCGCACAAAAGGATAATGCTTTCCGCAAGACAAAGCTTGGTACAAAGAGACCGAAACGTATCACCCTGTTTCACCGCATTCCCCAGCCAATAACTAGCCGCAACAAAACCGAACACATATCCTCCCGTCGGACCGGCAAGAAACGCGAATCCGCTGCCTGCGCTGGTAAAAATAGGAATTCCTGCGACCCCCAGGAGGCAATAGCTTGCTTGGCTTACCGCACCTAATCTGCCTCCTAAAAGAAGCCCCGACAAAAGAACAAAAAAAGTCTGAAGGGTAATCGGCACCGGAGTAAACGGCAAAGGAATACGCACAAACGCGCCTAATGCGGTTGCAATTATTAACGCGACTACCACGATCACCCGGGTGGCGACCTTATTGACAATCACCTCATTTCTGAATACCGCATCCATACGAACTCCTCTCGTTATATCGCCCCTATTAAAAACCCTCGCGATGAAAATACATAAAAAGGGCTAATCGCTCCGCACGCAATCCGCAGAACACTAACCCTTTTTATCTGGGATAAACAACTCTTTTTATGCCTATTATTCTTTGGCGATTGCCAGAGTAATAATACCGGCCAAAATAAAGAACGGACCGATACATCCCTTGATTAACATCAGCAGCACTCCCCACCATCGTAAGATTGCCAACGCGCCAAGCCCTAAGAACACAATGCCCAAGAGAACCTTAAAGAGCGTGGACATCACCTTGCTTGATTCTACCTTCTTTTCTTCTTTCTTTACGTCTTCGCCCATAGCTATCCCTCCTTTACACTTGGTTTACTTTTCCATCGCCGATGAATCCATCCCCACTCCGCGGGGTACGTGCGGATATACGTTTCGATAATGGTGGTCAACTGCTGAATATTTTCCTGCACCGTTTCTTCCGGAGTTGCCTTCTGGCGTAACTGCAGAGCTTCTTCAAAAATCAACACATGGGTATCGTCTTTTTGCCGGACAATGAAACAGGGAATAAGCGCCGCCTTCGTACGCTGCGCTAAGACGACGGGGCCTGTCGCGGTTGCTGCCTTGCTGCCAAAAAAATCTACAAAAACCCCACCGGTGCCGAAATTCTGATCGATCGGAATAAACACAATGCCATTCTTGCGCAAAGTCTCTATCGTTTCATTCACGCAGGCAGTACGCGGCTGACTATAGATTGTCTTTACTCCTAATCGCTGCCGTTTATCTAAAAAGAATCTCTCTACCCGGCTATCCCTCATAGGGCGCATAATACCTGAGATGGGGAAATCGCTCAACGCAAGCTTCGCCATAAGAAGCGGGAAATTCCCAAAATGCGCGCTGACGAGAATGACCCCGCAGCCTTTCGCCAGAGCCTTCTGGAGATACTCCTGACCGACAATAGTTACGCGCTTCTTTAAAAGACAAGGATTGTCCATTAGAAACATTAATTCCACCGCACTCCTTGCCATAAAGAGGAAGCTCTCCCTGGCGATAGTCTCCCTTTCTTCCGCGGTCTTCCCCCGGCCAAACGCGATCTTCAGGCTCTCCTGCGCGATTCTTCTCTGCTGAAGCAATACGCGATAGCCAAAAGAACCTATTCCGTTTGCAAAACCATAGAGCAAACGAAAAGGGATAACCCTGATTATCAAAGAACAGAGTACGAGGAAGAACCAACCGAAGAAACGACCGGTATTTTTACTAATTTTCTTAAAATCCATGTGTTCACAGCTATCTCCCTTTAAGAACAAAGCGCCTCATTATTTCTTGCAGGGTACGGTATAGTATAACAAAAAAAAACGATTTTTCAAGGGGAAAATCCCCTTATAGGTTACAGTTTATAGCCGATTTTACGTAAGAATTCCTTGCGCCAGACGATATCCGTTGTCTCCTCTATTCCTTTCGGCTTAGCCCCATCAATAACCCCTATGATTCCTCTTCCTGTTTCGGTCTCCGCGACAATCACCTCCACGGGGTTTGCGGTTGCACAGTAAATATTGCAGACCTCGGGGATCGCCTTGATTGCATTAAGGACATTGATCGGAAAGGCATTGCGTAAACAGACGATGAAACAATGCCCTGCACCTACGGCAAGGGCATTATCTTGCGCAAGATTTTTCAGCTCTGCATCATTGCCTTCTCCTCTTACCTTGCAGGCCCCCGAAGACTCCACAAACGCCAATCCGAATTTTATCCCCGGCACACTATTGACCAACACTTCATAGAGATCTTCTACGGTCTTAATAAAGTGGCTCTGCCCTACAATAATATTGATCTCTTCCGGCTTATTCACCTTCACGGTCTTGAATTCAAGCATCGGCGCACCTCCTGGTTATATCAGATAAGGCCATTTCATTAATGTAGTTATTGTATCATGCGGACAAAGAGTTTGCAATTTAGTTGGGCTAAAGATATAATTAACCTATGGCTACCTCTGCCTCAATGAATGCTTCTTTGCGCGCGCCCGAAGAACACTACCGCCGCATCAGACGAATCCTCCTTTTCATCTTATCGCTGAATTGGCTGGTTGCGCTGGCAAAGATCACGTACGGTATGCTGAGCCGCTGTGAGAGCATGACTGCCGACGGCTTCCATTCCCTTGCCGACGGAGCTTCGAATATTATCGGCCTGGTGGGGATTCATTTCTCCTGCCAACCCAAGGATTCCGACCACCCTTATGGGCATAGAAAATATGAGACTTTTTTCTCCCTCGGCATTGTAGTCCTGCTGGTACTTGTTGCCTGGAACATTGCCCAAGAAGGTTTTACCCATCTCTTTTCTCCCCAATCACCTCGGATTGATGCCACAAGCTTCTTTGTAATGCTGGTGACGATGACGATTAATTTCTGGGTGATGCGCTATGAAAAAAAGAAAGGGGAATTCTTACACAGCGATATACTGACGTCGGATGCGATGCACACCAAAGCCGATTTACTTACGTCATGCACCGTCGTTATCGCGCTGGTCGGCATTCGTCTAGGGTATCCCATCATAGATCCCCTTGCAGCCCTGGTAATCTCGTTCTTTATTTTACGCGCTGCCTACTCCATCGTCAAACGAAGCTCCGCGGTCCTCTGCGACGCCGAGGCAATCATGGATCATGAGAAGATATGCAATGTCGTCCTTGGAGTAAAAGGAGCCTTGACCTGCCATAAAATACGCACCCGCGGCAGGCCTGATGATATCCATATTGACCTGCATGTTCAGGTAGACGGGCGGATGCAGATGGAAGATGCGCATAAAATCAGTTATGCAATCGAAGAGGCGATTAAAAAAGAAATCCCCCAGATCACCGATGTTATCGTGCATCTAGAGCCTCAAGAGAAACGTTGACCCTTAAGATTTTGCCACGGCCCTCTTGCCCTTGATAAAAATCCTGAAGAACGTCCCCACCACTACGCACAAACATATAAGTGGCAGAAGAAAAGGGAATCGAGTGTAAAAGGCGGGGCGTGAAAGAGAAGGGCTTACTTCAGAAGTAATGTACCCGTCGATAAATATCTCTTCCCCTGCGGGATTCTGAACCATAGAAATAATTTTTCCGGTGGGTGCAATACTGGCAGTAATACCGGTGTTTGCCGCCCGCACCAGCGGCATACGATTTTCTACAGCGCGCAAGACCGAAGCTTGCAGATGCTGATAAGAAGCGCTCGTACGCTTATACCAGGCGTCATTGGTAATATTCACTAAAAACTGCGCGCCTTTTTTGACAAAGGAAGCCGACAACTCCGGAAAAACATCTTCGAACCAAATAAGCACCGCAAAACGCCAATGGCGGAGCTGAAAGAGCGTATATTCTCCTCCCCTGCTCATCTCACCGATAGGAACCACCGTCTCCAGAAACGGAAGGATGCTTCTTAAGGGAATATATTCTCCGAAAGGAACCAAGTGTAGTTTATGGTAGGCAGTGATCGTTTGTGCATCTTGATGAATAAGAAGGGCGCTATTAAAGTAGCGGTCTTTGCGCTCGGTAACGGCACCAAGAAGCATGGGAACCTCTTGCCTACGCACAAGGTCTTTTATACGTTCTAGATACTGTGGCTCTTCTTCAACGATCGCAGGAAGGGATGCTTCCGGCCAGACGATTAACGAAGGGGAATCTTTTGCCGCGTCTCTTGAGAGCGCAAAATATTTTTGCAAAATATACTCCCGTGCCGAAGAATTCCACTTGAGTTCCTGCGGGATATTCGCCTGGATCAAAGAAATCTTAATCGGGTCATGGGTAACAGGTAGCGGGTAACGCGATAGCGAGAAAAAACCATAGCCAACGGAGGCTGCGACAACGAAACATCCCCCCAAGACAGTCTTCATCATTCTTAATCGCTTTGCGCGTTCCGGTCCCCGAACCCCGATCACCGTATCCCGGATCCCTACCATCACCTGCCATACGCAAACATTGCCCACCATTACTAAGAATGAAACTCCCCACGTACCGGCGATATCCGCGACTTGGATAACAGGCAGAACGCGGCACTGTGAATACCCTAACAACGCCCAGGGGAATCCGGTGAATAGAACACTCCGCATATACTCAAGGAGAACCCATGCGGCAGGAATAAAGAACATCCCTGCGTAAGAGGTGCTTGGTAATGCGCAACTCCTCAAGAAAATCCCAAAAATGCCGAAATATAACGCAAGATATGCGACTAGGATCGCGGTACCAATAAAAGTCACATGTACCAGCCAGAAGATTACTCCCCCCCAAAAGAGCACTCCGGTGGCATACGCCCACCAGAATGACTCTGCTCTCGTGGCATTCGTGAGCACCAGAAAAAGAGGGATAAATCCGCACCAACTAAGGATCCACCAATTACCGAAGGAAAAAGGAA
>JAHISH010000277.1 GCA_018818365.1 Candidatus Omnitrophota bacterium
ATTTGCACTGCTTTCTCGCCATTCTCCGCCTGTACCACTTCATACCCTTTGGTCTGCAGCCAGAAAGACATCAACTGTCGAAAATCCTCTTCGTCATCAGTAACCAGAATCTTAACTTTTTCTTCAGACATACGCTCTCCTCCATTGACGATTAATTAAGGGGTATGGTAAAGTTAAATACCGTGCCCTCCCCTTTCTGGCTCTCTACCCAGATTTTCCCTCCGTGCAACTCCACGATCTCTTTGGCGATTGTCAAGCCAATACCTGTCCCCCCGACTTCCGTCGATACTTTCTCTCCTGCCTGATAAAATTTACTGAATAGTTTAGGAAGGTGTTCTTTGTCAATTCCTATCCCGGTATCACGCACTGAAACCTGGAGGCTATGGTCCTGCGGACTCTTCTTTGCCTCTACCGTAATCGTGCCGTCAGCAGGAGTGAATTTAAGGGCATTGCCCATTAGATTGGTAAAGACTTGAATCATACGGTTGTGATCGATCTTGACCTGAGGAATCCCTTCAGCAATATTCTTTTCAAGATGCACTCTCTTCGTCTTAGCCCAACTCTCCAATCCTCCCACGGCTTCATCAACTACCAGATTAATTGGTTCTTCTTGACGCTTTAATTCCATCTTCTTTGCTTCCAGCTTTGAAAGATCAAGCAGATCATTGACCAGCAATGAGAGCCTCTTAAGATTACGCTGCGCCATAACCAAGAATTGCTCTTGGTTATCGGTGATCTCGCCTGCCGAACGGCTTAAGATTAAAGTAATGGATTTATCGATAGCTACCAAAGGAGTACGCAATTCATGAGAGACATTGGAAAGAAAAGTCTCCTTCATCCGGTCAAGTTCTCTTTGTTTGGTCACATCACTTAACACAGAGACCATACCGACGGTCTGACCATCCAAATTCTCAATGACCGAGGTAGATGCACGCAATATCTTCTTGGTCTCATCTTGCTGACTGACTAATTCTATATCCTTACCCTCACCGCCGCTGCCGATAAGAGAGACCATCTGTTCGTCCTTAAGGCCTTCCTTAAGAGGTCTACCGCTCTTTTCTTTAGATTGGGCCCCTAAAAGTTTCTCTGCCGCCGGATTCATCATCACCACATTTCCCGCGCGGTCTACCACCACAAGCCCTTCGGCGATACTATGAATAACTGCCTCGGTTTTTCTCTTATCGGAAGAAACCTTCTCATACTTCTTCCAGGCGATTTCTTCATTCTTGCTCTTCTCTTCAATCATGGCTTCGTATTTCTTGCCCATCTCCTGGGTGCTGATAGTAACTTTTTTTTCTATCTCTCTGCTGACCACATCCAAAAGCTTTGAAGTAACCTCTTGGCAGTCCTGCATCGAACGCGAGACTCCTCGAATCTCTTCGAAAAATGTATGTTTTAAGGTGGCGTCAATAGGCGAGGCGGACTCAACATAACCTTCTTTTTTCGACAATGCCGCGGCTTTGGCTGCGGCGGCCTTTGCCGAAGCCTTTGAGAGGTGTACCAATAAAACCCCAATAGCAACCGCAATAATCGCTATTATAATAAAGAAAATAATCGGAAGTTGACTATCCATGGCAAATTAAAATATTCCTCTTTTAAGTGGCATCCTACCACAAAAACCCCCTTTTATCAAGCAGTTACGATTATTTTATGAGAATTTTTATCGGCTTATTGAAACCCCTCTCTTCTTACAGTATCTGTGTATCGTACACAGGCTACAGAACGGAGAAACAGGCAGACAAACATTTTGGCCAAATCTCACTAAAAGGGTATTAAGGCAAATCCACCATGTACGTGGAATAATTCTTTGTAATGATTTTTGAGTCTCTTCCGGAGACTCTGTCTGTACCCACCCTAAACGGTGAGATATCCGATGCACATGGGTATCTACACAAATAGCCGGAATATGATATCCCAATCCCAATACTAATGAGGCGGTCTTCAGCCCCACTCCTTTTAACGAAAGAAGCCCTTCCTGGGTATCGGGAACCCTGCCCTTGAAATCACGAATTATCCTCAGGGAAACTTCCCTGATAGTTCTGGCTTTAGTGCGATAGAAGCCTACCGGATAGATCAAACGTTGGATGCGGGATGCTGATAAAAGGAGCATCTGCGAGGGATTCGACGCAGACGAAAAAAGGCGAGTACTTGCCTGAGCCGTTGTCTTATCTTTTGTACGTAGGCTCAAGATACAAGAGATAAGCACCAGATACGGATCTTGCCGCGTGAGCGCTACTTCCGTAACGGAAGGGCTTTGAAAAACAACCGTTTGTTTCCTGACTGCCGAAAGAATACTGACGACGTCCCGCACGATCTTATAGCAAGAGTTATGTGAATGGTTTACGCCGACCTCTACTAATTATTGTAGCCCCAAGGAAACCCATCTGCCTACTTCATCTATGCGCGCACTATCACCATGAGAAGGCACTTCCTTCCGATATTTCCTGATGAAACGTCTTTTCTTAAGAAGTATTTCTATGGGTACCTGTGGCATA
>JAHISH010000278.1 GCA_018818365.1 Candidatus Omnitrophota bacterium
ATGGAAGATTCATCATCCATTACACCCCACGGCTCTCGGTTCCCGCGATCAATCCCCTGCGCATACCGCATCTTCGCAGACAGATATTGAGAGAGTGCACCCGCAAGATTCTCTAACTCTATTCTGGTTAATCGATACCGTTCCCAAAGGACTCCGCAAAGCTTTTGCATCATCCCATTGATATCAATCAACCCTGACTGAATTGAGCTAGCAAAGGTATCTGGGGAAGAAAGAATGGGGTTAGACGTTGTGATGATAAACTGCGCAAGGTTAATATCCTCAACTAACTCAGGGACAAACCCCATACCCAACAAATCACACCTGAATTCATCAAGCCAATAACGGATACGCGCCTGCTTATCTTCAGGAGAACTCTGGCATGCCTTCCAGCTTACTGCACGGCGTGCTTGCCCTGCTTCCCACACGCGCCTGCGGTTCTCAAACTGTCTTTGCCAAGATAAAGGTACTCCTGGTTTGACTGCCACCACTACTCCTGCACCAATTTCTTCAAAGAATTTTCCGTCAGCGATTGTCCGACTCGGGGCTATAATCGTGCAGCCGTGATGCATCAGATAACTATTGGCAACTCCACCCCACCCTCTTTCTTCATCATCTCTACTGTGACGAGGCTCCCGCGATACAATCCGGGAGCGGACAACTTCACCATTATGCAATATCCGGAATCCGGCCTGCTTCAGATGCCACGCAAGCTTTAATATAAAGTAGTAATTTGCATCAAACGTATACAACTGCAAGAGACGCTCTAATTCATTCTGCGTATCACTGTCACTGGGGCCATCCCAGTTTATCTCTGAGACTCGGAGAAAATCTGTATCGGAAGGAAAATAATATCTAAACTTCGGACTATATATATACCCTAATCGCGCTAACTCAGGCTGCAGAGGAAGAGATTCAACGCGGAGTGTTTGAAATGCCATGATTAAACTTCCCGGATGCGCTGCTTCAAAAAGGTGTTCGCACGCTCGGTCAAGGCGGATAAGCGTATCAAATCCGTCAAGGCTTAAGTACACATCTGCTCCCTTAGCACTCTCGGGATACGTTGATTCTGCATCCATCGCCACAACCTGAGGCGCCAATCCTGCCTGCCGAGCGGAGTAAAGATGGGGAAGACTGAAATCACTAAGCAAGACACCATTGTTCGAGATGAATTCTCCACCCATGATTTCCTCAAAGAAACCTTCCCCTGCCATCAAATCAACGATGCGCAGGCCCTGTAGGGGTATACCGAAACAACAAAACGGCATTAAGAGCATTTGCCGTAATGCTGCGGCGATGGGAATACGGCCTTGACCAACTCCCACTTTGAGACTCTCGGGAATCCAATCATTGTGGAAGCGCATCATCTCTTCCTGACGCGAGGAAAGAGTGTACGGATAATACTGTTTGAGTCTTCGAGGAAGATTGTTTTGATCCGGCAATATGTTTCGTACAGGCGAAGAACCCCCTCTTCCATGCAGACGTCTACCGTTTTTCCTTGGAAGCTGTCTTGGATTTGTTCGGGAAGGTGTCTGGGGGATAGGTGAACTTGCCCCTTGGGCAGCGATCAAGACCTTAAAAAGCATGTAATTAATGCCCCCGATAAGACATCCCACTCCGGTCACAATGCATCCGTCAGCGATATTAGCTGCTGCAAGCCTATGTACAAAAGGACTGCGATACACAAACCAATCAGTAGCACCTCCTCTAAACAGGATTTCAAGTGACTGCGCCAGAAGCCCTGCGAGAATGAATATAAATGCTACGCGTAAGATGAATATCTCTTTGAAGAGATTGGACGAAAAGAGGAAGAATGTGCTAAACAAGATAAATTGAAGAAGTTCTATGCGCGGAGTAATGACAACAATATTAGTCACAGTCAATTTGCCGACGCGTACCAGAGATGCACGATCTTCCTCAAACGAGCTCAATTGTTTAACATAGATCGGACGTATCAATCGATGAGCCAAAATCTTTGTCACAATATCTAGTCCCGCAAGAAACGCAATACATAATAAATCTATTCCTCTCCATTCAAAGGGTTGCTTATGCTGGTAAACCTGTACCGCATAGACGACAGAAGCAATCCCAGCTATGGAAGAAAGAACCCACGTATATCTACGTTTCCATATTCGAAAGCGTTCAGACGGATCAATCTTTCCCTGCAACGAATCATTAACCGGTGCGCTTGCCTTCTGTGGAGACGAAGTAAAGTTTGTTTCTA
>JAHISH010000279.1 GCA_018818365.1 Candidatus Omnitrophota bacterium
AGGTGAAGGCTTTAAACAAGTTTCTAGCTCAAGGAGGGCGATGATGCATAAGGCATTGATCGTATATTATTCCCGTTCCGGCAACACCAAGAAGATGGCCGAGGCTATTGCCGAGAGCATTAAGAAAGAAAACATCGAGGTATCTGTCCAAGACGTCAAAGAGGTGTCTGCGGAACAATTGCCTGCCTACGACGCGATTATTATGGGGTCTCCTACGTACTACGGGACAATGGCTGCGGAGTTGAAAAAACTTTTGGATGACTCCGTCGTGTTCCATGGTAAACTAGAGGGCAAGATCGGTGCGGCCTTTGCCTCCAGCGCTAATATCGGAGGCGGCAATGAGACGACTATTCTTGATATCATTAACGCCATGCTCATTCATGGGATGATCGTCCAAGGGGATCCCCGCGGAGATCATTACGGCGCAGTCAGTATCAGTGCCCCTGATGAGAGGGCGTTACAACAATGCCGGCGCATGGGGTCGCGTATCGCCGCATTAATAAAGAAAGTGAGCAAATAATATGCATATCGTGGTTCTGGTCACCGCATCAAAGAACGCAGAAGCCAGGTCGATCGCGCAGGGGCTGCTTGAAAAAAAGTTAGTCGCATGCGTGAATATTATCGAGAAGGCGCATTCGTTTTTCTGGTGGGAGAAGAAGATTGATCAGGCGACGGAAAGTCTTCTGATCATTAAATCAAAGAAGAAAAATCTGCCGAAGATTATCGAAACCGTAAAATCTTTACATAGCTACACGGTGCCCGAGATCATTGCCCTGCCTATTGTGGGCGGCAACAAGGAGTATTTGGAGTGGATCGATGAATCTGTCCGGTAGCCCGTTAGATTTTGTATTGGCTTTTTTAGGGGGCGTCGCTATTAGTTTTACCCCTTGTGTCTATCCGCTTATTCCTATTACCGCCGGATACATCGGCGCCTCTTCAGCGGGGTCGCGCTTTAAGGGATTTCGTTTGAGCCTGGTGTATGTGACCGGTTTAGCAGTTACGTATTCTTTCTTAGGGTTGTTCGCGTCTCTTACCGGAGCTTTCTTCGGAAGAGTAAGTTCTCATCCGGTGACCTATTTTGTAGTCGGGTTGATTGTGATCCTCTTTGGGCTCTCCATGCTGGATCTTTTTATGATCCCCTTGCCTAATTTCATCAAACTGCCAAAGTTTAAGAGAAAAGGGTATTTCTCCGCATTCGTATTGGGCTTAAGCTCCGGGTTTCTGGCATCTCCGTGTCTGACCCCTGCGTTAGGAGCGATCCTGGCGTATTTGACTACCAAGAAGAACCTTGTCTATGGGATGCTTCTTCTTTTTTGTTTTGGCTACGGCATGGGGGCAGTCTTGATATTGGTCGGAACCTTTAGCGCGCAACTGGTGAATTTGCCTAAATCAGGGAAATTGATGGGGTATTTCAAAAAGGCCAGTTCGCTCGCAGTAATCGGGATGGGGCTTTTCTTAATCTATAACGGCATAAGGAGGATGTAAATGAAAAAGTATCTTAATATCATGGCGTGTGTCATCATCAGCCTATTCTTGGCTTCATGTTCTCAGGCACAGGAAGGAGCCTCTGCGGATAAGGGGGGTGTGCGTGATTTCACCCTTCAGGATATCGATAATACTACCTATACGTTAAGCAGCTATCGTAACAATCAGCCGGTCGTATTATTCTTCTGGACTACCTGGTGTTCCTTCTGCCAGCGCGAAATTAAGTCGCTGCAAGAGCACTATCCTGAGATCGCCAAGCAAGGCGCGGAGTTGTTTGCGATTGATGCCGGAGAATCCGCGGCTACGGTACGCGCGTTTATCAAATCCCAGGCCTATAGCTTCAAGGTATTACTTGATACCGACGGTAAAGTCGCGAATTCTTTCGGTGTAATCGGAGTGCCTACCTTTGTGCTCATCGATAAGAGCGGAGAGATAGTTGCCACTGACCACTCTTTCCCGCAGGAGAAATTTAAAGAAATAACTTCAGGGTGATCGAACCATGCATCTAGAGAACAGCGCCCTTTTGGTGGACTTATACGAGTTGACCATGGCGCAGAGTTACTTTATTTACCGGCGCCATACTTCTGCCAGTTTCGATCTTTTTGTGCGCCGATTACCCCCGTCTCGAGCGTATCTGGTCTCTTGTGGTCTTGAGGATATTCTTACCTATATAAAGGAGCTTCGTTTTACCGATGCGGACCTGGCGTTCTTGAAGTCCAAAAAGTTATTTACCTCTGAATTTCTGGCGTATCTTAAAGGTTTCCGCTTTCGCGGGGATATCTGGGCTCTTCCCGAAGGAACCGTATTCTTTGCCAATGAGCCGCTCTTACGCGTGACTTCTTCGATTATCGAAGCACAGATAATAGAGAGTTTCCTGCTTAATACCATTAATCTCCAGACCATGATTGCTTCTAAGGCCAGCCGCGTAGTGCATGCCGCGCAAGGCAGGAAGGTCTATGATTTTTCCCTGCGCCGCACCCACGGCGCATTTGCCGGGATCAAGGTAGCGCGTGCCTCTTTTTGCGCAGGATGTGCCGGTACTTCTAATGTGGCGGCTTCACAGAGGTACGCAATACCTGCGGTAGGAACGATGGCGCATTCGTTTGTCATGTCTTTTAAAGATGAAATGGATAGTTTCTTGGCCTACTGCCATACTTTCCCGTCGCAGACGATCCTTCTGGTCGATACCTATGATACCCGGCGCGGGATCGAGCACGCAGTGACCATTGGGCACTACCTTAAATCCAAAGGGTATCGCTTGCAAGGTATCCGTTTGGATAGCGGAGATTTAGTCGCGCTGTCGAAACATGCCAGAAAAAGATTTGACGAAGAAGGCCTTAAAGATACCAAAATTATTGCCAGCGGGAACCTCGATGAATTTAAAATCGAATCTTTGCTTAAAAAACGCGCCCCGATCGACAGCTTCGGCGTGGGAACGAATATGGGGACCAGTATCGACGCCCCGTGTCTTGACGTCATCTATAAATTATGCGAGGTTACCGATGAAGAGGG
>JAHISH010000280.1 GCA_018818365.1 Candidatus Omnitrophota bacterium
AAGGATAATCGCCTTCTTCTCCTGCTTACCGAACACCATCAGCTGATCACCGGACTTGATCTTAAGCGACTTGCGCAACGGCGCCGGGATGACTATCTGCCCCCGTTCTCCGATAGTCACTGCGCCGTAGGTCTTACTTCCGAAAAATGGCTGCATAGAGATCCTCCTTGTAGGAAATATATGTTTTGTATGAATAGTATGATATATCGAATTAAGATAATTGTCAAATAAATTCAGACGCTTTCGAAATTACCTTGGAAAGTGTCTTGGATTTGTGCGGGAAGGTGTCTTTATCGGTAATTGGTGAAACTAAGCGGGATAGAAAAATCGAGGTTGCGCAGATGAGTGATGACTATCTGCAAGTCGTCTTTTTTCGGGGCACTTACTCTTATCTTCTCTCCTTCTACCTGCGACTGCACCTTAAGGCCTAAATTCTTGATAATGCCGATCAGCTCCTTTGCTTTTTCTTTATCAATACCCATACAGATATCCACCCCCTGGCGCAAATACCCCCCAAACGCTTTTTCCGGGTCATTGAACTTTAGCGCTTTAAGTGAAATCTGCCTCTTCGCCAGGCGTATCGTCAATATATCGGTCAACTGTCGCAGTTTAAAGTCGTCATCCGCCACTAAGGTCAATTTCTTCTCATCGCGGTCATAGTCGATAGAAGATTTACTATTCTTGAAATCATATCGTTGTCCAAGCTCTTTCGTGGCCTGGTTTACCGCGTTATCGACTTCCTGCAAATCAACCTCCGAGACGATATCAAAAGAAAAATTAGGCATAGTAATTACTCCTTACAAGTCGGAATTCCTGAATGCGGCCATAAGATACCCCTTGGCCCTCTCAGCCAGTCTATAACGAAAGACAATATTCCAGAATGCCCTGCTATGGTTAGGTTCGATTAAATGCGCCATTTCGTGCACCACCACATAATCCCTTACCCACGCCGGCATTAAGCCGATACGGTGCGATATGCGGATCCGCGCCTGAGTATAATCGCAGCACCCGAATTTTCTGTTCTGCGTAGTAACATATTCAATCGAGTTAATTTTAAGCTGATTGCCGAAGTATTTGGCATTAAGCCCTGCGGCAACTTGTGCAAGATCCTGTTTCTTCTTGAGATCTTCCTTGAGCTTCTTTCTCTCGAATCTTGATTTAAAATCAAGCACGATCTTATCCAGGCGTTCCTGAGGCAGTATTGCGGGGGCGTGCACAATAAGCGTATCTTGCTCCACGCGCGCGCTGACCGTGCGCATGCGCTTTCTGCTGCGGATTACTTTTATATCCATTCTATTTTTTTGTCGCTTCGTATATCGCGTACGCTGCTGCCGCACTAATTGCAGCATTCAGAAGCGCGCAACCCGAGACAAAAAAACAAAAAAAACCGATTACGATAAGACTGCCTATCCTCTTAAACACCGACCCTCCCTTATTAGTATGTCTATATTTTACTGCGTAAGAGAGATTAAAGCAATTATATTTTTATAAAACTCTTTCCTTCTTAAAGAAAAGACACTTTCCAAGGTAAAATCGTAAACGTCTGGATGATTAATGGCAATTATGTTGACTACAAGCGTTATCGGGGGTGATTTCCTCCAAGGTAGATTGCGCAAACTGTTTTATCACCTCACTGACGCTTCCCCCTTGAACACGAAAAGCCTTAATTCCGGCAGCATTAAGCCCCATCACGGCGCGTGCTCCCATCCCTGCGCATACTACGGCATCGATATCCTTTAATCCCAGCGCCTTCATAGGATGACAGGTACCATGCGCATGATGCATATTTCCGTTATCAATGGTTTCGATACTTTCTTTTTCCGTATCATAAATGGTGAAATACGCGGCACTCCCGAAATGCGCGTGTACCTCTGCGTTTAATCCCTGATCGGTTTGAGTAGGGATACATATTTTCATCGTCTTTCTCCTTTCTGAGCAATAATCACGGTTTGACATCTGCTGCGGTAGGTCTTGACATACACTCCAGCTTTACAAAATACCTCTCTTATTTCAGGAAACCCTATCTTGGATCTTTCATGACAATGTCCTTCTTGGGCATGTACCTTCTCCAAAATGCGCGCACCTCTCTTGTTCATATCAACAATCACAATCTTCTCATTCGCCACCCGCATCATCTCTCTTAAGCAACGCACGGGATTTTTTGCATGGTGCAGGAAATTAACCGCCAGGATATAGGCAAAAGAATTATCTTTGAAACGCAGGCATTCAGCATTCATAACTTTAAACTTAACCTTCCTACTGGCCTTATAATACCGAATAATCGCACGAGCGGACTGCTGCACCTTACCATCTTGGTCGATAGTGGTCAGCGAAAAACCTTTCTGCGCAAGAGTTAACGCCATGTACCCTCTTCCCGTGCCGACCTCAAGGACATCTTTATTCTTTTGCAATCCGGCTTTGGCAAACGCAAAATTTCGCTCTTTAAGTATATCGTAGCCGTATGCTTTAAACTCTGCTAATCTCCTACGCAAATGCGTAATTTCTTTTTGCATTATAGTCTCCTACAACCGCCCCTAAGGCCACGTCCTCCTCCAATACCACCACCGCGTCCCCATCCTCTATCATGCGGGGCTCTATGAATATTGGTGCTATTACATTCAGGACACACAGAAGGCCTTCCGGATCCGAACGCTGCGGTCCATTCATGCTTACAATCGTCACAGATAAAATATCTTTCCGCCATATTCACCACTCCTCCCTGAATACGCAACGCTTTACCATGCAATAAGGCATCGGCTATCTTCTTATGCGCGGAAATAATGATATTCCCAAAGGTCTGCCGCGAGATCTTCATTTTCTCCGCAGCACTCTCCTGATACATCCCTTCCCAATCAGCCAGCCGCACTGCCTCTAATTCATCGAGAGTCAATCCAACCTCCTCTAATATCCTCAAGGAGATTCCTTGCGGCTTGAAATACTCTGCCAAGGGGCGACAAAACACTCTCCGGCACTTAAAGGGCCTAGGCATTCTCACTCCTGATAATTATTGGCATATGCTAATAATAACACAGATAGATACTTTTTGTCAAGAGCCTTTCGAAAATCGTTTTTAGATAAAAGACACTTTCCTTCATAAACCTAAGACACCTTCCAAGGTAATTTCGTAAGCGTCTCCCGAACAAAATCGTAAACGTCTGGATTAAAAATGGCAGGTGGGCGTAATACCTTTTTTCTCGTAGTAGCGTTGGTGATATTCTTCTGCGGGATAGAATTCCTTTGCCGCAACTATTTCAGTAACGACTTCCTGTCCCTTTGATTTCTGTAATTCTGCGGCAGAAGCGCGCGCAGCTTTTTCCTGTTCAGGAGTATACACAAAGATCGCCGAACGGTACTGGCTACCTACGTCCGGCCCCTGACGGTTAAGAGTCGTAGGGTCATGCATCTTCCAGAAGACTTCAAGCAGTTGCTCATACGTTACCGCGGTGGGGTCATATTCGACCTGAACGATCTCTGCATGCCCCGTCTTATTGGTACAGACTTTCTGATAGGTAGGATCTTTCGTACTTCCGCCCATATATCCGACGGTCGTCCTGGTAACCCCTTTTATCTGCTGAAAAGCAGATTCTACTCCCCAGAAACATCCGGCGGCGAATGCCGCCTTCTCCGATTTAATCTTCTCCGCCGCAGCTGCGGTTGAAACAAACTCAAGCGCCACCGCATTTATACAATAACGTTTCTCTGAAGGCGGGGGCCCATCATTAAACACATGCCCCAAATGCGCATCGCATCGCGCGCACAGCACTTCAACGCGCTCCATGCCCAAGCTATTATCCGCATGCGTCTTGACATTTAATTCCGAGACCGGCTCCCAGAAGCTCGGCCATCCGGTCCCTGATTCAAACTTTGCCGCAGGCTTAAATAATGCAGTCCCGCAACAGACACATTGATAGAAACCACTCTCTCCTTGCTTAGGGATCGGGCATTGTCCGCTAAAAGCGCGTTCCGTTCCCTTAAGGCGCGTGACCTCATACTGCTGGGGCGTCAGCGTCTTTTTCCATTCTTCGTCGAATTTAGAAACTTTCTCTACCTCTTCAACGGTATTAGTACGCGCATTGAATATTTTAATCTGCTCTGTATTATTATTCATTGCTCCTCCTCGCAAAGGAAGCATACATAAAAGAAAAAAGATACTTATTCGAAAGAAACACATACCCAACCCACCTTTACGCATATAAGCTCGACTCTTCCCGAGAAACAATCTTTCCATCCTTAAGATAAATGATCCTCCCGGCTAAAGCGCCGAGCGCAGGGTTGTGAGTAGTTACCACAAGCGTCAACCCATCGTCTTTATTGAGTTTGCGGAATAAATCGAATATCTGCTGGGAACTCTTGGTATCAAGGTTCCCGGTGGGCTCATCGGCAAAGAGAATTTTAGGGGATGTTGCCAACGCGCGTGCGATGGCCACTCTCTGTTTTTCCCCGCCGGATAGCTCCTTAGGTAAATGGTTAACCCGATGCCCTAACCCGACCTTCTTTAAGACCTCAATGGTCTTTTCGCGATTATACGGCTTGCGCGCAAAGTACAACGGCAACTCCACATTCTCTGCGGCAGTAAGCGTAGGAATAAGCAGAAAATCCTGGAACACAAAACTAATAAACTCCCTGCGCATCGAAACAAGTGTGCGCTCGTGCGCCTGAGAGACCTCTTTACCCATTACCTTAAGGCTGCCGCTTGTAACCTTCCCCAAACACCCCAGGCTATCCAAAAGCGTAGTTTTGCCGGAGCCCGAAGGCCCCATAATCGCAATGAAATC
>JAHISH010000281.1 GCA_018818365.1 Candidatus Omnitrophota bacterium
ACTCCCCCCGCCGATGCGGCGACGCACGCATCCTCTACCGTCGACATCTGATAATACACCTCTTGCGCTTTCGCAACAAACTCCTTACCGTAGCGCGCTTCCAGGAACTGCGGAAAATATACCGACATTAATCCGGTAGTCTCGATTGCCGGCCCTTTAGTGACAATGATCATATCCCCTTTTTTTATCTGCGGGATAATTAATTTCTTTTTACTATCCACGCCAAACATAGTAGCGCCACCGACCATAGGATAGTTGCATCCGGCGTAACGGGCAGTATGTCCGGTCACCACCGTTATGCCTAACTCCTTACACTCCTTATGCACTTCTTCCCACATACAAACCAACTCATCCTCTTTCATCTCCGGAGGAAGATTCAAATCGATAGAAAGATAGCGCGGCCTGATCCCGCTTACCGCCACATCAGAAGCGATAATATGCACGGCAAACCACGCGGCCTTTGCGATACCTAATTCCCGTGCGATATAAAAAGGGTCTGTTGATAAAACCATGACCTTGTTGCCTAAATCGATCACCCCAAAGTCAACGCCATGCTGGGGCTTCACCAACACCGTCTTATCATTCTTGCCCAGCCGAGGATAAATGACCCGGGTAAAAAACTCCTGATGGATCTTTCCTAACGCAGGTAATTGTTCCACGTCTCCTCCGAAAAGAATACCCCTATCACGCTTCCCATAGGGGTGTCGTTACGTGTATGGCTTAATGCCCGTTCTTGCTTAAGATGAAAAGCGAATTTAACGCGAACAGATTCGGGAAGAAAGAAATCAACCTCTTCTTCCCAAGATAGAATCTCTGTAATATCCTGATCTTATGCGTGGCGCAGTAATTCTCGAAATCTGAAATGCTTAAAAACCTCAGGTTAGGGGTATCGTACCAATGATACGGCAGGGATTTGGTGCTGGGTGCGTTCCCGCACAACGCAAGCGCCACACGCGCTTTAATATGGGCGAAGTTAGGAAATCCGACGATAACCTTCTTGCCCACCCGCAGCGCTTCTTGGATGACAAACTCCACCTTTTTAACCTCCTGCAGACTTTCATTTAGAATCACATAGTCAAAAGAGTTATCCGGATATTCAGTCAACCCGCTGTCAATATCGCTGTGAAAGACGCTTACCCCCTTTTCCACGCATTGATAGATAGCCTGCTCGCTCAACTCAATGCCCTGCACCTTGGCTTTTTTCTCCTTGACCAAAAGAAGCATAAGCTGCCCGTTGCCGCAGCCCAAATCCAATACCTTGGCGCCGGCATCAACGATACGCGTGATAATACGATGATCAAAAGAAACCTTCTCTTGGCTCATGTGAGTATGCGATAGGTTTTATTTAAGAAATGCGTGACAAGGCGCGCCTCTTCTTCCGCCTCTAATAAAAACGCATCGTGCCCGTAGGTAGAGTTAATTTCGCAATACGTCGCATCGACCCCTCGGATCTTCAACTGCCGCGCGATCTCCTGCGATTGGTACGATGGATACAGCCAATCGGATTTAAAGGAGATTACCAGAAACCGCGCGCCGATACTGCCTCCGTGAGGAAAAAGTTTATCCTCTGAAAGGTCAAAATAATCCATCGCCTTGGTGATATAAAGGTAGGAATTCGCGTCAAAGCGCTTCACAAAATTCTCGCCTCGATAACGAAGATACCCCTCTACCTCAAAGTCCGTCTCGAACTTAAAACTGTAATTTTTCTCTCTGAGCCGACGGGAAAATTTCTCTTCCATAGAAGTATCGCTCATATAGGTAATGTGTCCTATCATGCGTGCCACTGAAAGGCCGCGTTCAGGATTAGACTTACCGTAATAATCACCGTTATTCCAGAGAGGGTCAGCCATGATTGCCTGCCTCCCTACTTCATCAAAGGCGATCTGCTGCGAAGAATGTTTCAATGCGGTTGCAATAGGTATCAGACTTGCCACATATTCCGGATACGAGGCCGCCCATTGCAAGGCCTGCATCCCCCCCATGGAACCTCCGATAACCGAGAGCAACTTCTTTATTCCCAGATAGTCGATAAGATGTTTTTGCGCGTTGACCATATCCGCGATGGTAATAAGAGGGAACTCCAAGGCATACGGCTTATTGGTCTTGGGGTCTATCGAAGCAGGTCCTGTACTTCCCCTGCATCCGCCGATAACGTTAGAGCAAATAACAAAATATTTTGCCGTATCCAAGGCCTTCTGGGGACCGATCATATTATCCCACCAACCGGAATTCTTATCGGTCTGGTGATAGCGCCCTGCCGCATGCGCGTCTCCGGAGAGCGCATGGCAAACAAGGATAGCGTTAGACTTTTCGTTATTAAGCTCTCCGTACGTCTCATATGCTAAGGTAACAGGCCCAAGCGCACGTCCGCACTCCAATGGTAATTCATGCGGCGGCTGCGCAAAGGTACAATACTCTGTTTTAACAATTCCCACACTTTTATTTTTCATCGAATACTTTCATACAAGCCCAAAACCGCCCTCAATAAGCCTCGGGCTTTATACCGAGGGGTTTCATTCTAAATACTGCTGAAATAACCAAGTAGATAAGTATCGTTCGCCGCACGAAGGAAGCACCGTCACAATGGTCTTTCCTTTCGACTCAGAGCGTTTGGCAACCTCTAATGCTGCCCATACCGCCGCCCCGCTTGAGATCCCGCATAAGATGCCTTCTTCCCGCGCAAGCCGCCGGGCGACTTCTCCTGAATCCTCGTGACGCACAGTGATGATTTCATCAATAATTTCTCTGTTTAAGATTGCCGGGACAAACCCTGCGCCGATGCCTTGGATCTTATGCCCGCCCGGCTTCCCTCCTGAAAGCACAGGGGAATCTGACGGTTCAAGGCCAATAACTTTTACTGAAGGCTTACGTTCTTTCAACACTTCCCCGACTCCGGTTATTGTACCACCGGTACCGATGCCTGCAATAAAAATATCCACCGCGCCCTCCGTATCCTTCCAGATTTCTTCTGCGGTCGTCTTTCGATGGATCTCCGGATTCGCCAGATTATTGAACTGCTGCGGCATATAACTATTGGGAGTCTTCTTCACTAACTCATCTGCTTTCTCTATCGCTCCCTTCATCCCTTTAATCCCTTCAGTTAATACAAGTTGCGCTCCCAATATCTTGAGAAGCTGTCGGCGCTCAAGACTCATCGTATCCGGCATAGTAAGAATTAATCGGTACGCCTTCGCCGCACAGACAAAGGCTAACGCGATTCCCGTATTCCCGCTGGTCGGCTCGATCACCACGGACTCTTTATTTAAAAACCCTTTTCTCTCGGCGTCTTCAATCATGGCCACACCGATCCTATCTTTGACGCTTGAGAGTGGGTTAAAAAATTCAAGCTTAGCCAAGACAGTCGCGTGGAGCCCCTCACCAATCTTATTAATCTTCACCAAAGGCGTACGGCCTATGGTCTGAGTAATATTCGAAAAGATATTCATAGGGTCCTCCTTGATGATACTGGTATCTCGTACTATACTTTTGCCAAGGCCTGCTCAATATCGGCAATAATATCTTCGACATTCTCAATACCGACCGAAAGCCTCACAAAATCAGGGGTTACCCCGGTTGCCAACTGCTCTTCACTGGAAAGCTGCTGATGGGTAGTCGTTGCCGGGTGGATCGCTAGGCTCTTGGCGTCGCCGATATTGGCCAAATGCGAAACCAGCTCCAAGGAATCGATAAACTTCTTGCCTGCCTCCAAGCCGCCCTTAATCCCAAATCCGACAATCGATCCTGCTCCTCGGGAAAGATACTTCTTAACCCGCGCCTGCTCCGGACTATTTTCCAATCCGGGGTAATTCACCCAGACAACCTTAGAATGTTTCTGCAAGAAGTGCGCGACTTGCAGGGCATTTTCAGAGTGCCGCACGATACGCAGATGCAACGTTTCTAATCCCTGTAAAAAAAGAAACGCATTAAACGGAGAAAGAGCAGGGCCGATATCTCGCAATAGCGTAACTCTGGCTTTAATAATATAGGCGATATTTCCTATCGGTTTTAACGCCTCGACGAAGTTAATTCCGTGATAGCTAGGTTCCGCTTCGGCGATTAAGGGAAATTTCCCATTGGTCCAATCGAATTTTCCGGAATCTACGATAACGCCGCCAATGGAGGTACCATGCCCGCCGATAAACTTCGTGGCGGAGTATACCACAATATCAACGCCGAAATCGATGGGGCGCAAAAGATATGGGGAAACGGTATTATCCAATACAAAGGGGATACCGTTTTGATGCGCTACTTTTGAAATCCCCTCTAAGTCCGCCACATCAAGCTTTGGATTTCCGATTGATTCGGCATAAAGAGCCTTAGTCTTTGGGGTAATTGCCTTTTTAAAAGCTTCCAAGTCATTTGATTTGACGAATTTCACCTTTATCCCAAGACGAGGGAAGGTGTAGTGAAAAAGATTATAGGTTCCCCCATAGAGATTATCTGCGGAGACGATCTCATCGCCAGCTTGCGCAATATTTAAGAGCGCTAAGGTTATTGCGGATTGGCCGCTTGCAACTGCCAACGCACCTACCCCGCCGTCTAAAAGCGCCATCCTCTTCTCAAGCACATCAGTCGTCGGATTCATAAGGCGCGTATAGATATTCCCGAACTCCTTAAGGCCGAAGAGATTAGCCGCATGTTCGGTATTCTTGAATTGATATGACGTAGTCTGATAAATCGGGACCGCCCTTGAACCGGTAGTCGGATCAGGAACCTGTCCGCCGTGCAGAAGTATGGTTTCTTTCTTCAAGTTTTCCTGTATCTTTGACATATTGCCTCCTGTAGTTACTTAGATTTCGTAGTGCAGACTCTGTTTGGGCTTCTTTTGCATTTTCACTAAATCAGCGAAGGTCAAGGTATCCACGACCTCAGAGATGGCAACGCCAACTCTCTGCCACACTGAACGGAAGATACATCTATAGATATCCCGACATTGCGTATATTCTCTCTCCGTGCAGGCGATAGGCTCAATGGGGCCGTCAATATACCGGATGACTTCCCCTAGCTTAATCTGGGAAGGCTGTTTGGCTAATTGATACCCGCCGACCTTGCCGCGCTTACTCTGGGCAAATCCTCCCCGGTTAAGATCCAAGAGTACCTGCTCAAGAAACTTTATCGGGGCATCAATACGGTCAGCGAGCTCATGTATGGTTACCATGCTTCCGTAATGCAATGCCAGATCCAAGATTGCTTTCAGCGCATAATCCCCTTTATACGTTATCTTCATTCACCTAACTCCTACAATCTCTATGGATATAGTAGAGTATATAATAAAAATAAAACTTGTCAAGAAATTATTTTAAACATTCATATGATGAAGAGGCCCCTTGACAAAAATTCCCCGGAGCCTCTTCATCGCTATTTCACCTATACCGCTACTTCTGAGAGAAGAGAAGTAGTAACTTCACTTGAAAGAAGCGCTTTTGCCTGCTGAGCTACTTTGCGTCCAGAGTAAAGCATTCCCGCAAAGGTAGGTCCCATACGCGGAATCCCGTAAATGGTAGATACCGCCATGCCGCATGCGAATAATCCCGGATGGATCTGGCCGGTTTTCTCTACCACCAAATCCTCGGAACTATTCACATCCATTGGGCCAAACGTCGATAGCTTAAGGATCCCTCTCTTTTCAAGCGCCTTAGCCACCCAGGCATCATGCCCGGTGGCATCAATTACTACTTTGGCTTCTAAAGCCACGGGGTCAACGCAGGTAATCTGCCGGGGAAGAGCAGAAACCGGCGCCCAATTGATCACGACGCCTTCGACCTTATTATGGCGATAGACCACATCATCGAATTTAGTAAGATTAAGAATTTTTGCCCCCGCGTCACAACATGCGGCAATCAACTTAGAACAGGCGTGCGGTCCGTTAGCAACGAACAAATCTTTTTCTGCCTGACGGTAGGGAATGCCTAATTCATCGAGTATCCCCTGGGCTGGCGCACGGAAGGTAAGCGGATTCATAAAATAGCCGCCGATCCAGAATCCTCCTCCGATGTAATTATTGCTCTCCACTATGAGCGTCTTGATTCCTTGCGCAGCTAAATCTCTTGCTGCCATAAGGCCGCTGGGGCCTCCCCCTACAATAATCACCTCTGATTCGATATACTGATCAAAGAAACTATAGAATTCTTTTGAGATTGCTCTGGTAATCTGTGCTTCGGAAACTTTTGCGAACATGGATTATCCTC
>JAHISH010000031.1 GCA_018818365.1 Candidatus Omnitrophota bacterium
CATCAACACCTTTTCCTTATCAATACCTTTTGTCTTCAACGCTTGAGTCACTACCGACTCATTATCCTCTAATAGCGCGAGGAGAATATGCTCCGCAGAAAGATATTCGTCCTTAAAATTGTGTGCTTCTTTGGCGGCACGACGCAATAAAGTATTAGTACGTTCGGAAAAGTGGTTTTGCGCGGAACTGCCGCTTACCGAAGGAAGATCCTTGAGAAATTCCTCAACCCGCTTAATCACCGTAAAACTGGGAAATCCCAATTTATCAAAGACTTCTATTAGCATACTATCCTCTTGGCGAAGAAGCGCAAAGATAATATGCTCCGGCTCTAGGCGCTGATGTCCTAATTCACCCGCAACATCTACTGCCCGCTGTAATGCCTCTTGAAGCTTTGTCGTAAATCTATCCATTCTCATCAACAACTCCTAGTTTAATCCTCCCCGGCAGCCAGATTAGCAGTCCCGCCATGAGAGTGCCAAGTTTCATGTAAAAAAATTTACTCCTCTATCTCCTTAGCGATAATTATTTTTATTCCATGAATATTCACTTGTTTATCCTCCATAAGATAATGCACATATTCAAGGCGCTTAACATCTTTCAAAGAATAAAGGCGGTTTTTCCTACCTATTCTTTTCGGACAGACAACGCCGGCTTTATCAAGCTGCCTTAAAGTCCAAACCGGAAGATCCACTAACTTCGCAACCACGCTTATCACATATACCGGTTCATCGGGACTAATGTAAATATCAAACTGCGGCATCTCTAATCCTCCTTAACCTCATTTAAAATGTAACATAATATCATTTTACTGTCAAGCATTATTTATTAATTTTATTAGATATTCTAATAGATTTCAGCTATCTCTTTGTTATTAATTAACTTATGAGATATTATTTTAGGCAGACTTACTCTTATTTTTATACCTTCTGCGGAATACTCTATATCATGAACCTTCCCTTGGCGGTAAAAAAGATCCACCAGATCCATGCGTGAGTGCGAAAGCAATACATACAAAGTAGCCATTCTATCCTGAAAATTATTCTCGACCCTTTTAAGCAATAAATCAATATTCTCTCTTGTCTTGGCAGAGACCAGTATCGCATTATCAAAATCATTAATGTAGTAATCAAGACCCGCTCTCTCTTCTATAAGGTCTATCTTATTCAAAACAGTCACTATCGGTTTTTGATCAACCTTCAATTCTTTAAGCACAGAAAATACCGCCTTTGCATGCTCGTGGGCTAATGGATTACTTATATCGATCACATGCAGCAGTAAATCCGCCTCTACGACCTCCTCCAATGTCGCCTTAAACGCCTCAATTAAGTGATGCGGAAGATTATTAAGAAAACCTACCGTATCAGAGATAATGACCTGTTCGCCATTAGCCAAGTCGATATTCCTCGATAAAGGATCAAGCGTAGTAAACAGACTGTCGGCGACTATCTGATATGCGCCGGTAAGCGTATTCAACAATGTGGATTTACCCGCATTAGTATAGCCTACCAAGGCTATCGAGGGGATTGCGTTCTCTTTACGTCTTTTTCGCAAAACCTTCCTATGCACCGAAAGATGCGCAAGCTCATCCTTTAGGGTATCTATCCGCTTCCGGATCTTTCTGCGATCGACCTCCAGTTTCTGCTCGCCGGGACCCCGCGTTCCAATACCTCCCCCTAGACGAGAAAGGATGACTCCTTTACCAATAAGCCTTGGAAGTAAATACTGTAACTGCGCCAACTCTACCTGCATCTTGCCTTCCGGAGTCTTGGCATGCCGGGCAAAGATATCTAAGATCAGCTGAGTGCGATCAATGGTCTTCTTGCCGATCACCTCTTCTGCATTACGCTGCTGCGTACCGGAAAGGTCGTGGCTGAATATAACAGTATCAACTTCCAACTCCTGACTAAGGTCGGCAATCTCCTCAATCTTGCCGCGGCCGATAAAGAAATTAGGTGTTGGTTTATGTCGTATACAGGTAATCGTATCCACCGCTTCTGTGCCACTTGATACCACCAGCTCCTCTAGTTCGAAGGCAATATCTTCAAGCGGCCATCTCTTCTTATCCGATTCTAATTGTATTACCACCAATAGCGCGCGTTCCATTATTCCTCTATTCCTGAAGCATCCTGACTATTCTTCTTGCAACCATAGACGGCGTCTCTTTTTCCCGGATTTCTACCCACTTAATTCTTTTATCCTTGCGGAACCAGGTCAATTGACGCTTCGCATAGCGGCGTGTATTTCTTTTAATCAACTCCCTGGCGCTTTCCAGATCGCATTTACCCTCAAAGTAACTCTGTAGCTCGCGTATCCCGATCGCATAGGACGCGGTCTTACTTAACGATAAATTCTTAAGCCGCTGTATTTCAGCAACCAACCCCTGCCGAAACATAGTATCCACCCGTGTATTAATACGTGCGTATAGCCTCTGACGCGGCATGGTCAGACAGAAAACTCTGGGAGTATAGGCATCAGAGAGTCCTTTTCTTCTGCGCTGTAAGTCAGAAATAGTTCTTCCTGTGCTCTCATACACTTCCAACGCACGTATAATGCGCTTGGTGTCGCGGGAGTGTATCTTGGCTGCTGTCTGAGAGTCAACTTCCTTTAAACGCGCGTAGAGTACAATTCCCTTTGAGTCTTCTGCCTGACGGTATAAATCCTTACGGATTGCAGGATTAATGGGTTTTAGATGAAATATGCCATCCAGAAGGACAGAAAGGTATAATCCGGTTCCTCCCACAAAAAGCGGGACCTTCTTTCTCTTGATGATTTCTTCAACTTTTCTTACCGCGGTTCTCCGATAGCGGGAAACATCATATTCCTTATCAGGAGGAATCACATCAATAAGATGATGTGGGATTATTTTCCTCTTTGCCGGAGGGATTTTAGAAGTAATGATCTCCATACCTTTATATACCTGCATAGAATCACAGGAGATAATCTCCGCATCAAGACGCTTGGCCAAACGCAATGCCACTTCAGACTTGCCTACTGCGGTCGGTCCGACAACAAATACAATTAGAGGCTTCTTCCGCGTGGTGCGACTGAGCATTTCGTTCACTTAAGGATAAATTCTGGTAGGATAACCTTCTTGGGCAAGCTTCCTTTCGAAAGTTACCGCTTCTGGGCGTGTCTGAAACTTACCTATTCTTACTTGATGAAAAGGCCTTCCGCCCTTTGTCGTTACCTCTATATAGGCGAGATAATTATCTTTTTTCAACTTACGTAAAAGGTTTTGCGCGTTCTTCTCGTTTGAGAATGAACCGACCTGTACTGAATAACACAGGGTGACGCCGGATTCAGAAAGCACGCATATCTCCTCTTCTCCTTTTGACTCCAGGTTAAGGGGGAATTCATTTTTAAGAAGCGCCAGATATTCCTGCGCCTGTAGCGTATTGCCTTCCTTAAACGCTATCTGGCTTAAACGGTAATAGGCTTGCGCACCGCAGTTTTCTTTTGCCGCTCCTAAAAGGAGCTCTTGATAATACTTCTTTGCAGAAAACATATTACCCTGCAAGAAATACGTATCGGCTAAGCCTAGCGTGGCGACATCCCTTAGACGGCTCCCTTTAAATTCATTCAATATGATCTCAAATATGTCAGACGCCCGAAGATAGTCGCGATCTTTTAGATAACTTAGACCCAAAAGGTAATACAAATCGTCGGAAGAAGCAGAACTTGGATCTTCTGCCAAAAGCCGCTCTCCCTCCCGAATCGCCTGTGTATACTCTCCCGCCAGAAAATATTTCTTCAAGCGTTCCTGGTTTGACGCAAAACAGTTATCATGCGCGCTAATACCCCACCACACCCCCACGCATAAAATTAAGAAATATCTCATCATCCCTTTACTTTTCCTTTAGAAATAGTTTTTTGTAATTTTAACATCTGGGCATGTCTTCGTTCTTTTTCTTTGCGTTCCACGGTATCTTCCATTGTAGAAGCGCTAGTATAAGGACGTGGGGAATACTTAAAAATGAATGCCGCATCAAAAACCACTTCCTTCACCAAATTGTAGGTATCCTGAAAATCCTCTAACGTTTCTGTGGGGAACCCTATGATTATATCAGTAGTCAATACCCCGTTTTTTACCATTGTACGGTAATTGCGGCTTAAGTCCAGATAAAACTCTCTCTCATAACCGCGGTTCATCAGTTTAAGAATCCTGTTCGAACCAGATTGAATAGGAAGATGAAGATACTTTTTAAGTTTCTCCAAGCTGCCCATGACCTTAAAGAGCTCCCGGGAAGTATCTTTAGGATGGGAAGTAATAAAACTAAATTCCTTTAACCCGGATATCTCATTGACTTTTATCAATAGATCCGTAAAGCGTACCGGTGATTGCGCATCTTCAGCCGATTGAGAATACGCATTCACATTCTGCCCCAGCAGTGTTATCTTGGTAATCCCTCTTTCCATCGCTTCCTCTATTTCCTTAATAATCGCTTTGGACTCGCGGTTACGCAACGCCCCCCGCGCATAAGGGACCACACAATAAGAACAGAAGTTAGAACACCCTTCTGATATTACTACATACGCATGGACTTTTTCCTGATAGAAACCGGTATGGTAGATTACATCGGGTCGTGTCTTCCCTTCTGTCTCCCAAATCTTGGTTTTAAATAAGGGACTGTCCCCGCAAGGGGACTCACCCTTATGGGGGCCTGACAAAAACTTCTCTATAATAGAAGGAATCTTATGGATATCCGAAGGCCCCACCACAAAATCGACCTGTGGCGCGCGCTCAAAGATCTTTTCTTTATGACTCTGCGCCATACAACCAATTATACCTAGTATTTTATTCATAGGGACTGTCCCCGAAGGGGACTGTCCCTTACGTTTAAATCTCCCCACTTCGCTCCAGACCTTCTCCTCCGCGTGCTGACGCACCGAACAGGTATTAAGGATAACAATATCCGCCTGCGCAGGCTCATCAGTGATATGGAAACCTGCTTGCGTAAGCACGCCGCAGACAACCTCAGAATCCCTGACATTCATCTGACAGCCGAAGGTGCGGATGAAAACTTTTTTCTTATCTTCTTTCATATCAGCGAGTTACGACTTTTAAACCAAGTGTCTAAAACTGCATAACCGAACGTTATGAATACTAAAAAACCCTTTATTTGGCCGAATTTCGCCATTTCAAGAGGTTCTCGATGTCTGAAACTGTACAAAGGACTTTTTCAGCAGACTGCTAATTATTGCCTTTAATTATCAAAATTCAAATCCACATTTTTATCTTCTAGGAATGGAAACAATTCTTTGTCTTCTTTCTGTGCGTGCTGCAACACCGCCCCTAACATTTCTTTCGACGTCTCGATAAATTTATTTTTCATCTCATTATTAAGAGAAAATCCGTATTTCATAATTATGTCTGCGATAATGTCAAACCTGCTAATAATAAAGATATGCTGTTGTTGAAGTTCCCTAACCACTTGTTTAATCTCCAAATCTCCAATAGCTAATGCTATAGGAAACACTTCGTGCTCTTCCCATTCAAAGTGCTTAAGAACAGAATCCTTAAAAAAATCAATCACTTTTCTGATGTTAGAATATGCCTCCTCATCATTTAAATATTGTAATGATTTTTTGAGCATCCACATTTGCTCTGAAACTTCTTTGTGCTCCTCCCTTACTTTATCAAAAGCACTATCCTTTTTCTGTTCCTCTTTTCTCTCTTGCATGCCGCCTCCTTTTTGAGAATATTCCTATCATATCAAAAACAGACCGTTCCGATTGTGCCGATTCTACCATAGAAATTAATAATGGTGCATATAAGATTGCTCAAAGTTCTCAAATGTCTTCTTAAGAGTATCTTCTATATCCATGGTCAGGAATTCTGAAACTACCTGAGTATTTACAAAAGCGTTCATAAAAACATCGTTCTTGCATACGAGATTCATACGCTTTACTTGATTCTCGCTTGAGATTGTTAATTCTTCCTTGAATTGCGCGATAGTTCTATCTAACTCTTCCTTGTTTCCTTTATGGTACCAATACATGTTTATGTATACTTTAGCAGCAACCTCACGCCCATCCATTAAGGGTATGGCGCCATAATAATATTTCCAATATCTACGTAGTATCAAGTTATAACGCAATAGGCTCAAGATAGAGACATACTGCAGGGCTTTCTGCATGGTGGTCTGTTTAACATGAACCATGCCGTCTTGACTACTTTTGTATACAGCTGTTACTTCATCGAATGAAAGATATTTATCTATCTTGTCTAAAAAAGGCAATACTGGTCGAATAGCGTCACAAATATCCTCTTTATTTTTGCGGGGGCAAAATGGGCATTTTTGAAAATCGATTGCCTTTTTCATCGCTGGGGTAATTCTTGAAGGATCTTGCCAAAATGCGTCACTGGAGTTTTCGATATTCTTTTTCGTAAGCTCAATCCTGGTTGAATCGGAAAAAAGCAAATAAAGACCTTCATCAACAAAGCTATCTAATATAATATTTTCTACTTTAGCATCACCCATCTAGCCTCCTCTGGTTTTCCACTTACGTTCGGTTCACTTTTTGCTGATTATCCTAACTCTTTATCCCACGTGCAGTTAATTCTTATCATACCACTCTCTTAAGGAGTGTAAAATCCGAGTGTAACAATTTGTCCATCTGACAGCCGAATGTTTTAATATAGACTTTAGGCATAATTTGTTGAAATATTATTTTTCTACCTGCGGCCAGATTAGATCATAATGCACGCTGCGGCCCTTGCCGGGCAACTGGCGTAGGATTTTTTTATCCAGCATATCCGAAATTTCGCGAAATGCCGTGGCGCGGCTGGTCTTTGTGATACTCACATATTTACGCGTCGTCAGCCCACCGGTAAAATTCCCCTGTCCGGCTTCTAGCATGCGGTTAATAACCTTTTTTTGCCGTTCATTAAGCTCGTCCTGGGCATGCTGGTTCCAGAAATCAACTTTCATAAATATGCCCGCAATGATATCGCGCGAATCCTCTATAGATGCCGTAACGCACTTAATAAACCACAAAAACCATTCTGTCACATCAAGACGGCATCTCTGCACATTCTCAAGGATCGTATAGTATTCGTTGCGTGAACGCACGATTTCTGAGGAGACACTATAAAATCTCACCTTAAGTTTCTCATCCTGAGCCAATGCCATATCCGTCAAGGCCCTCGCCAACCGTCCATTCCCGTCTTCATAAGGGTGAATTGTCAGAAACCGTAAATGGACCACGGCCGCGCGCAAGATGCCATCCATGCTACCCTGTGATGAATTCCACCATTCCAAGAAAAGCCGCATCTCCTTATCGAGACGATTCTTTGGTAATGCCTCAAAATGCACCTTTTCTTTGCCGATGGGACCAGATACTATCTGCATAGGCTCATCGCCTCGCAACTGGCCTGCCGTGATTTTCCTTAAACCAGAATGTCCTGAAGGGAATAATCCCGCCTGCCAGCCATTAAGCCGTTTTAATGTCAAAGGCTTATCATGAAAACGAACCGCATCTAATAAAACATCCACCAGGCCGTCAATATTGCGGTCATGCAAGCCGACACCCTTGGGCAAACCAAGCCTAATAGCAACTGAAGAGCGGACTGCGTCACGGTTAAGTTTCTGCCCCTCGATCTCCGCGGTCCGTACGGCTTCTTCAACTAAAATAGCACTTTGAGCTTCTGTCTCAAGCTTAATATCAAGAGATGAGATGCGACCCAATAACTTCCCCTGCAAAACCCGTAACTCGCTCAAGGGCTTAAGCAAAGCATCAAAATCATATTTGAAATCAAACCAGTTTTCGCGTTCCCAAACGTATTTCATTGGATTCTCCTGAAGCGATTATCCCAGATAATCGCTTCAATTCATGATATAATTATACCATCTAATCGCTTCAAATGCAAATATAAACAATTCTACGTTAATCCGTTCCTTCCAACACCTCCGCCAAACTCTCCAGAATCCGTCTATAAGGTGTCCATCGGCCAGCCGAAGGTCCTTATAAAAACTTTCCTGCTCATGTTATTCTGTTATTTTGTTATTTTTCTTACGATATGTTTAGAGGCAAATATATCTTGTAGTAACGGCCAGATATCGTGCGAATCCTCAGCGGTAAGAATAGCGTTCCTAATCTGGACATCGCCCATAGCCTTTGCAATACACCTCAAGATCTTGACTTGCGTATCATAGTCTTCTTCAGGGGTCAATATTAAGAAGACCAGGCGGGTTAATTTTCCATCAGGCGAATTCCAATCTATCCCATCAAGCGACCTGCCAAAAAGAACTAAAGGTCTTTTGATCACCGGAAGCCGGGCATGCGGCACCGCAATGCCTTCTTCTATGGCGGTCCCCATCTCATTTTCGCGTTTTTTGACTGCCTCGTAAATACTCTCCTGCTCCAGCACATCTTCTTGAACTGCCGCAAGCGCACAAAGCTCCTGAATAGCCATATCTCTCTGATTATGCTTAAGATGCCCAATGATGCTTCTCCCAGAGAAATACTCTAAAATACTTACCTGCGTACGTTTTCTTATCGAATAATCGAACCACGGGCCCAGAATAACAGAAGATACCACTGCCCCAAACACAATAGCGACAAAGACTGGTTCGGTAATGAGATTATACTCTAACGCAAGCAAACCAACCACAATCTCCATCGCCCCGCCCGGGGTATGCGCAATCGCAATCGATAGACGGTTTGACTTTGGAAGTTTAGTAAGATTGACCCCCCACCACGCGCCAAGGAACCTTCCAGAAATACCGATCACACTTATTAACAAAACAAGAAAAATATCGAAACTACGCAAGAAATCAACCTTCAGGCCGATATTCACAAAGAACAAAGGCACGAATATCGCATAGACCATCTGCGAGATGACCTGCCGTACGTTTTCGGAAAGCGCGCGTGAACCTCCCGCCATGATGCCGGCAATAAAAAAACCAAAAAGCGCATGTATCCCTATCTTCTGTGTTACCGCGCCGCAGAATGCTCCCAATAAACAGATAAATGTAAGCGGCACTCCCGGTTGAGGAAGCTGCGCAGCCTTTATTCCCGAAATTATTTTATCTGCGAATCTCCTGCCTATCGTAAGACAAAATACGGTAAACGCGATAGTTGCACCCGTAATAGTAAATATCTTGACAAAATCTAAACCGGCCTGCGTAAAGACCCCAAGCACCAGAGTAAAAATAATCCAGCCGATAATATCATTCACCGATAGAGCGGACATAATCAGGAAGCCTAAATCGGTCTTAGAAAGTTTCAGGTCATGCAAGACACGTGCCGCAATCGGCATCGCGCTTATAGTCATCACCGTTGCCATAAATATTGAGAAAATGATCCTTTGTTGCGGATTGGCCAAATAGCGGTCCGGCAGAAGAAAACAGGGGATAAACGCGATCGACATCGGGATGATAATGTCCGCTAATGCGATCTTGAGCGCATCTCCTCTTTGCCGCCATGCGGAGGCAAAATCGATCTCAAGTCCCGTCTCCAGCAAGAGGAATAAAACCCCTATCCATGCAACCGTCTCAAGCATATTCTGTTGGATTACATTATTGGGAAATATGGCTTGATGCCAAAAAGGCAGAAACCTCCCCAGAATAGTAGGTCCCAAGAGTATTCCGACTAAAATCTCTGCAGTAAGCGGCGGCTGTTTCCATTTGCGGAACAATTCTCCTAATCCGCGTGCAAAGCCTAAAAGAATCACTATCTGGATAAGAAAAATAAAAATATTTTGTTCATTAAGATAGTTCATAGTGTGTGGTTATCCAAGCAACTAATCATAAAACCCACGGATTGTGTAAACACGACAATCGTATAAAGGAATGCAGCGGTTCCTCTTCATGAAAAAACGAGCCCGCGCTTTTACCACTAGAAGCGCGGGCTCGCAATCAAGCGTTCCAACGATCAAACTACTTCTTTTTTAATTTCTCAATGAACTCGTTGACTAATTTTCCTGCGATATCCTTGCATCCAAGGCCAAACGCAAGTGCTAACCCAAGCCCCACAGATCCGAAGACGATACCGATGGTTAATTCGGTAATACGTATACCAATCCTAAGCTGTTCCAAGGCGATAAAAATCGCGAATATAATAATCGCCACCTCAACTGCTTTGCTTAAGACCTGCCCCTGTGAAAGCCCCGCGTTACTTGCTGCTGCCTGCACGATATTCTTCATGAATGTACCCACAAAAAGACCGGCGATCATGATAAATACCGCGGAAACCACATTAGGAACAAAAAGTATAATCCGATTCAATAAATCTGCCGCCATAGTCAGTCCTACGGCATTTATTGCAAGCATTGCGGTCATCAAGATACCGAACCAATACGCAATTACCCCTAAAACCTCGGAGAGCGTTAATCCTATTCCGCCCTTCTTTAGCACATTCTCCAACCCAAAACGTTCTGAAAGTCCATCAAGCGGCTTGGTCAACTTGCCGATAATGGTCCGTACGAACCGGGAGACCATCCAACCAAGAAATAGGATAATAAGCGCAACCAAAAACTTCAACCCCAGCAACGCAAATTGTCCCAAAAGAACTCTCGCGGGTTCAAGTAACACGAGCAATTGATTACTCATCTCCACCTCCTTAAGTTAACTCTCACCCTCCATGGATGAGGATCTTTCTATATAAGTACATTTTCTATATCTATAACACATCTAAAGAGTTATGTCAAGTTTTTTTTAATTAAAACTGGATAGACATTCCGTCGTACGCTGCCTGTATATCTACTCCTAAACGCGCAGAGAGCATTCTCGCCTGTAGAGTTGGTTTTGCTTTCACCATCGTCATACCAAAGTGAGTAAGGATTGTTTTCTGAGGGCGCAGTGCGCTGAGTGTCTTTTCCACATCATGCATACTAAAATGGTCGATATCCTCCCGCGGCTGTAAAAATACCACTGCCATAATAAGTACATCGACAGAGTAAAACGAAGTAAGTTCTTCGAAGTAACGGGTATCAGTCAACAAGCCGACTGTTTTTCCTCCCATAGAAAACTTCAGGCCGTACGTTTCGACGGGATGAATATGCTTCATGGAAGTAGAAAATCCCCACTCTCCTATACGGTAATCCTGCAGGGACTTCAACACCGTGATCTTTTGAGGGAAACCTATTACATGCCCAGAAATAACCGAATGCCCATCCAGCGCATCTCCGGGACAAAAAACCACCCCTCTCTTTTTGAATCCTCCCTCGGTCATTGCTTCAATCATTACATTGATATCGTTAGCATGGTCAAGATGCTTATGGGTAAGGATAATACCGTCAAGGGTAGTCGGATCCAGCTTTGGACGTGCAGCGGCACAACGAACAATACTGCCCGGACCGGGGTCGATCAATACATTGGTGCCGCGATACGAAATCCAAATGCCCCCTGAGGCACGCAGCTGCTTAATCACCACAAACCGGGCTCCCGCGGTCCCGAGGAATTTAATGAAGCTTCTCTGACAAGAGGCAGAATCCTTCCCTTCTTTCTTTACTCTTGGAGCCATAATTTCTTGAGTTCTTTTGTGATGGAACAGACCTGCGCATAGGTGAGCTCCGGCTTACTCTCATCCCTTGTCCGCTGCCTATGACTCTTCTTTTTCTCTCCCATAAAATCCTCTATGCCAAGCGTACAGGCACCTAAGAGTCTTGCCTGCATCTGAACCTGCTTATCATCGGAAACAACGATAAGCGTGCGCCGCTGCGAAGTACTCTCGACCATTCTATGGATATACTCATCAGCGGTTTCTTCCCCTGAGAAAATGATACCGATACCCGAACATGCCTGAGAGGATTCTTCAGGAGCGAACCCATCAAAGACAATAACAACTTTATTCTTAGCGCTTCCGGTCAGATTCCTTAAACGGATGAATGCGGCAAGTAAACGGGGAGTCCTTATCTTATGGGCGTGGGGGGCACACAGAGGATGCCTGATGAGGTTGTATGCGTCGATGATGTACTGTAAAGACATAAATAAGCCCTCCCACCGCTCCAAAGAAGAAGATAAAAAAGAAATTTAACAAAGACATCGCAAACGCCAGGTCCTTGGCCATGCCGATCTTAGCGAAGAAATAGATAGTCGTCGCGTCACGCAAACCTAACCCCCCCAACGAAATAGGCAAGAGCGCAATCGCAGTAATTATTGGAAGGAAGATAAAGAAATAAAGTATTGATACTTTGAATCCCAGGGCCAAAGCCACCACATAGTATACTAACGGCGTAATTACCTGGATCAGGATGGAAATGATAATATTCATTACTATCACCTTTCGGTGATTCCTAAAATAATAGATCTCCTCGTGGAGATTAGTAATAAGTTCCCGTATTCTCCCGGCATTGGGCGATTTAAGCAGGTTATTAATCTTTGAGTACAAATAATTATTGTAAAGCACCATCAAAAAAAAGATAAGCGTCGCGCAAAGAGCAATCAAAGCCGCCAAGACGCTTCTGTCTTCGATAAACCTCCAGCCAAAAATAAGAGCTCCGCATACGACGATTACCATACCGACATACCCACTCAACCGGTCAAGCAAGACCGTTGCAATAATCTCTTTTGGTTTTTTGGTGTAGGCCGCCAGATCCATGGTACGCATTAAATCACCGCCGATCGTGGAAGGCAGAAAAAGATTGAAAAATATCCCTCCCGCGAAAGAACTCAGAACGCGGGATAAACGCAACGTAACCTTCACTGCCTTCAACAACATCTCCCAACGCACAAGACAAAACACATAGTTCAGGGAGTAGATACCGAACGCAAGAAGTAATAACGGTTTATTCGCATTCCTCATTGATTCAAGCAATGAAGGAATATTCACCTGCCTGGATAGAAAATATAGCAAAACACAACTTATCCCTATCCTCGACAAGACAGAAAATATCTTCTTAAATCTCTTCATCGTATCTTAAGAAAAATCCCTTCCCGTAATTTTCCGGTACGCCTCCAAATACTTTTGCGTGGTCTTCGCAATGATATCTTCGGGAAGCACGGGACCTGGCGGAGTCTTATCCCAATCCAATGTCTCCAGATAATCCCGTACAAATTGCTTATCGAAGCTTGATTGTCCTTTCCCCGGCGCATATTCTTCCCTGGGCCAGAACCGCGAAGAATCAGGGGTAAGCGCCTCATCGATGAGAATGATGTGGTCATCAAGAAGCCCGAATTCGAATTTAGTATCGGCAATGATCACTCCCTGCGTAAAGGCGTAATCGCTGGCCTTCTTATAGAGTGCAATACTAAGACGCGCCAAGGAATCGGCGGTATTCTTACCGATTAAGTTCTCGACGTACTTCTGATCCACATTCATATCATGCCCCACGTCAGCCTTCGTAGAAGGGGTAAAAATAGGCTCAGGAAGCTTATCAGATTCCTTCAATCCCTCCGGGAGCGTGACCCCGCAGACCGACTGTTTCTCTTTATATTCTTTCCAACCCGATCCTGATAGATACCCTCGCACCACACACTCTACCGGTAAAGGCTTAGTTTTTTTAACCAACATAGCGCGTCCGGAAAGTTCATCTTTATATTTTTCCAATGCGTTCGGAAATGAGGTAATATCCGTAGAGATCAGATGATGCGGGACAATATCCTTGATAAAATCGAACCAATAACAGGACAGACCAGTCAAAACCTTACCCTTGAAAGGAATGCCATTAGGCAGCACCACATCAAAACAGGAAATCCGGTCCGTGGAGACAATCAAAAGCGTATCCCCTAAATCGTAGACATCCCTTACTTTCCCACGTCTAAAGAGCTTTAGCTCCTTGAAATCCGTCTTTACTATTACTCTCTCCATACTATGCACCGTATCTTATTTTAAGCGTGAGGCAAGCGCCTCATACTCTTCCCATAATTCT
This sequence comes from Candidatus Omnitrophota bacterium, assembly GCA_018818365.1. GTDB lineage: Bacteria > Omnitrophota > Gorgyraeia > Gygaellales > Profunditerraquicolaceae > JAHISH01. The sequence goes on from JAHISH010000031.1 coordinate 13,815, forward strand.
TTGGGTAAATCTTTTTTGAATTGCTGAAAGAACTTTTTGACCCCCTTTAACTCCTCGATCCAATCCTGGTTATTCACTTCGCATAATTTCTCCAACGCTCCCTCTGACATCTCCAATCCTTTCTTATCGATATCTGCGGGATGCGGAACATACCCTATAGGAGTCTTGACCGCATAGACCTTACTGTTGCAGCGATCAAGTATCCATTCCAAGACCCTAAGGTTATCGCAATAACCGGGCCACAAGAATTTCCCTTCCGCATCAGTCCTAAACCAATTTACATGGAATATTTTCGGAACCTTGGCCATACGTGTGCCCATCGCGAACCAATGACGGAAATAATCCGCCATATTGTACCCGCAGAAAGGAAGCATTGCCATCGGATCACGCCTGACCTCGCCGAGTTTTCCGACCTGCGCGGCAGTACGCTCGGAAGCCATCGTCGCCCCTACAAAAACCCCATGTTGCCAATTAAAGGCTTCATAGACAAGAGGCGCCAGGTGTTGACGGCGGGCTCCAAAAATAATCGCTGAAATAGGTACCCCATGCGGTTGGTCTATTCGATACGAAACGCTAGGGCAATTACTAATCGGTGTAGTAAACCTGCTGTTTGGATGAGCCCCCGCAATAGCCTTGCCTTCACTATTCAATTGGCCGGGTTTCCAGGGTCTGCCCTGCCAATCAATGCCCTCACGGGGAACTTCCCCATCAGATCCCTCCCACCATACTGTCCCATCAGTCTTAAGTACCACATTAGTAAAAATAGTATTCTTCTTCACCGTCTCAACCATAGTGGGATTCGTATGAGAGTTGGTTCCCGGAGCAACTCCGAAGAAACCTGTTTCAGGATTAACCGCCCATAATTGCCCATCTGAATCAACACGCATCCACGCAATATCATCACCCACGGTCCAGATACGGTACCCTTTTCTTTTTAGCCCCTCCGGAGGCAGCAACATCGCCAGGTTTGTTTTTCCGCATGCGCTGGGGAATGCCCCCGCAATATATTCAATGTGCCCATTAGGCGATTCTATACCCATCACCAACATATGCTCGGCAAACCACTTCTCCTTTTTGGCGATAAAACTAGCGATACGCAGAGAAAGACATTTCTTACCTAAAAGCACATTACCGCCGTAGCCAGACCCTACGCTCCAGATAGTATTATTTTCGGGAAAATGTAAGATTAAACGTTTCTTAATATCCAACTCTGCCTTAGAATGCAGACAGTGGGTAAAATCTCCCCCCTTATCTAATTGACGTAAGACTGCTTCCCCTGCGCGCGTCATAATCAACATATTCAAAACCACATAACGCGAATCAGTAAGTTCTACGCCGATCTTGCTGAATTCAGAGCCAATCGGCCCCATAGAAAAAGGAATCACATACATGGTCCTGCCGCGCATCGCCCCTTTAAAGATCGCGCGGGCCTTACGGTACGCAGCCGCCGGAGACATCCAATTATTATTCGGCCCGGCATCTTTCTTCTTGCGTGTGCAAATAAAGGTGAGATGTTCGGTACGCGCCACATCATCGATTGCGGTACGGTGCAAGAAACAGCCGGGGAGTCTTTCCTGATTAAGCTGTATCAATTCTCCCGATTCTAGCGCTTCTTTTTCTAATTGCTCTTTTTGAGATGCGGAACCGTCTATCCAGACGATATCATCCGGCTGGCACAGGCGCGCGCACTTCTGAACCCAATCTTTTAACTTCTTATTATGAGTAGGCGACTTCGCCATTTAGATTCCTCCTTGGGTGATATATTTATACGCGGAATCCGCGGCAATGGCTCCATCAGCACAGGCGGTCACTACCTGATAGAGGGATTTTTTGCGGCAGTCTCCGCAGGCAAATATGCCTTCGCGTGTCGTCGACATATCTTCCTGAGTGATAATAAACCCTTTCTCATCAAGGGAAATTGTATCTTTGAGAAAATCCGTCTCCGGTTCATACCCAATATAGATGAATACGCCGTCACAGGCAATACTTTTCTCGTTACCGCTGGTAACATCTTTAAGAATTACGGACTCCACTTTTTGCGTTCCCTGGATCTGTAGAAGGACTGCACCCAGGATAAAATCAATTCTTTCATTCTTTTGGAGCCGCTCCTGCATGATCGGGGTAGCGCGTAATTCTTTACGGCGGTGAAGAATAGTCACCTTCCTGGCAAAACGGGACAAATATAATGCCTCTTCTGCAACGGCATTGCCCCCGCCTACGACCACGACATGTTTTTCTTTATAGAACGGCGCATCGCAGGTGGCACAATAAGAAACACCCCTTCCGGTTAGCTTTTCTTCACCGGGAACATTAAGTTTTCTCGGACGCGCCCCGCAGGCCAGAATAATGCTACCGGCTTGATACTCCGAGGAAGAAGTCTTTATTTTCTTATCTACGCAATTAATCTGAATAACCTCATCGGCTTCTATCGCCACATCTAACTCTTTGACCTGCTTCTCCATCTGCCCGATGAGCTCATGAGTAGAAACTCCCCCTGCAAAACCTGGATAGTTCTCGATTCTTTCACTCATCAGAATCCGCCCGCCGACCGCCATTTTCTCTATCAAGAGTGTCTTTAGGCGCGCGCGCGCGCAATATAATGCGGCAGTAAGCCCTGCAGGGCCTGCACCGACTATGATTACTTCATACATGAAGGGCCTCCTGATAGATATCTTCGGCGTAATAAGAACTCCTCACTTTCGGGCCGCAGAATACCCGAGTAAATCCCAGCTGTCTTCCTATCTCTTGATACCGCGCAAATTGTGCGGGAGAGACAAATTCCTGAACCGGATAATGCCGCGATGAAGCGGCCAGATACTGTCCGACGGTGCAGATATCACAATGATGTGCGCGTAAATCACGCATGGCCTCAATAACTTCACCTTCGGTTTCCCCTAATCCCACCATAAGAGAGGACTTAACCTTCGTCTGCGGCGCACAATCCTTAATAGTCCGTATAACCTTCAGTGACCGCGCATAGTCTGATTGCGGACGCAATATCTTACTCAGTCGCTGTACCGTTTCTATATTATGCCCCATACAATCAGGAGCTGCTTTGAGAATAGATTTGATACTCAACACGTTACCTTCTAAATCGGGGACCAATACCTCGATTTTGATCTCTTGGTCAGCCGCACGAAGCAATTCTATTGTGCGCGCAAAAATCCGCGCGCCACCGTCTTCCAAATCATCGCGCGTAACGGATGTTAAGACTACGTACTTCAATCCCAACGCGTGCACACAATCACGTATGCGAAACGGCTCATCTTCATCTACCGATAAGACCGACGCATTATTTTTTTCTACCGCGCAAAAAACACAACTCCTGGTACAGATGTTCCCTAACAAAAGAAAGGTCATACTCTTCTTACTAAAACAATGCGTGATGTTAGGGCAGTGTGCTTCTTGACAAACTGTATGGACCGCAAATTTCGATACAAACGCAGAGGTCTCACAAAACGACGAGACAGGCAACTCTTGTTGTAACCAAGAGGGAAGCCTCTTTAAAGAACTCATCGATGCGAACTGATAAACTTTTGTATTGACCGGTCATACGTCTTCTCTGTTTCTTCAGAGAAGAAACAACCGGGTATCTGGCCTGCCTTCCGGTGGTAGGTAACACACTCACAACAAAGGCCTTTGCGGCTGCACGGGTCGTAACTACAGGTGCAACTGGCAAGATTTCTGTTCTGGTTGACACATTGCTTCATGAGAAGACCTCTTTTTTAATCCTTTGAGTTTCTTACTGACCTGTAAACGTTCCATAAACGAAGCATAATCTATGATCATCTTCCCCCGGAGGTGATCGATTTCGTGTTGAAAGACGCACGCCAAAAGACTTTCAACATCAACGGTCAAGGGATTACCGAATTCATCTTGCCCCTTTACCCGAACTCTTCTGGCGCGGTTGACTTTAATGCAGATGCCCGGAACGCTTAAACACCCTTCTTCCAGTGCTTGCCTACCCTCTTTTTTTACAATGCGTGGGTTAATCATCTTGAAAAGCCCTGAGCCGACATCGACCACAATCATCGATTCGCTTAATCCCACCTGAGGCGCCGCTAAACCAATCCCGGAATGTTCATACATAATACGGGCCATCTGGCTTAAGGTCTCCCGGTGTGACGCAGTCACCTCAGCTATACGTTTTGCACGTTTTCGAAGGCAGGAATCTCCAAAAACTCTAATTCTTAATTCTGTTTTGTGCATCAACCGCCACCACCTTTGCGTTTATATTCTTCGCCTGCTCATTCTCCAACATCACATATGAGATAATAATAACCTCATCCCCGGGACATGACCCGCGCGCTGCCGGTCCGTTCAGACAAATGCCCCCCGCCCCGGCCGTACCTTTAATCGCATACGTCTCAAGACGGTTTCCGGTATTTAGATTAAGCACTTCTACTTTCTCGCCTTCAAGAATATCCGCCGCGCGCATAAGTTGTTCATCGATCGTAATGCTACCTTCATAATAAAGATTAGCCTCGGTCACACGGGCACGATGAATCTTTGATTTCAACATGGTCCTCAACATTTTTTCCAACCATCCCTTCTTTAGTAATACCCCTACTTCTCTAAAGCCCTGGCAATGGCTTCTCCAAATCCTTGTGCTGCCGCCGGTCCCGACGCAGTAATACAATTCCCGTCTACTTCCACCTCAGCGCCACTATAGGTAGCCCCGTGCAGTACCAACTCTTCTTTTTCAGAAGGATAGACCGTCGCACGTATATCTTTAAGGACACCGGCTCTTGCTAAGGTAACCGGAGCAATACAGATAGCGGCAACTACTCGGTTTTCTCGCATCGCAGTCTGGGCAATCGTATGTGCAAGATGATCATCCCAATATTGATCTGCGCCAGAACCTCCCACAAAGATAACCGCATCGAAATCGGTTAACGTAATATCCTTCACCAATAACTCCGGCGTTGCCTGTGCCCCCAACATTCCCCGCACGGGATTCAAAGTAGTTGACGCAATCTTTACCGTAATACCCTTTTCCTCTAGGGCTGCTTTTGTCTGGAAAAGTTCTTCGTCGCGAAAATTCTCTTCTGCAATAATCATTACTGCGTGTTTCATCGCACAGACTCCTTCCTGCGCCACCATACAGGCAAAAAACACTCCGCACCCCGCCGCCAAAAGTATACGCAAGAAATTAGTATACTTTTTTGCCATAGGCATTTAGCCTCACCTTAAACGATCGGTCTGACGCGCAATCATCAACTCTTCATC
>JAHISH010000282.1 GCA_018818365.1 Candidatus Omnitrophota bacterium
AACTTCCTTCTTAAGCACGCTTACTCCTGCTTCGACGGAATTAGCCCGTTTGTCGGGCGTGCGCTTATTATATGACTGCACCAACCCTTGAGGATCAAGATATATGTTATTCTCGGCAATACATTCGTGATTATCGTAACAGACTACCATGGCTTCGGTGCTGCTTTTTTCCCACTCAGCGCACAGCGCGGTGTAATCGATCGGCAAAAAGGAATCTCCGTAGAGCATCAGGAATTCATCGCTGAGAAGACCTGCGGCCTGCTTCAATGCGCCTCCCGTGCCTAAAAAATCATTCTCAATCGAATACTCTATACGAAGGCCAAAACGACTGCCATCGCCAAAATACCCTAAGATCGCATCCTTAAGATACCCCACGCAGAGCACGATTTCACTAATCTGATATTTCTTTAGAAGCGCCAGCTGATATTCAAGGAATGGCCGCTTTTTAATATCTGCCATCGGCTTAGGGATCGCATCAGTTAACGCCCCCAGCCTCTCTCCCCTGCCACCCACTAATATCGCCGCCTTACGCATAATGTATCTTTTCTCTGCCCCCTCAGCTGTTTTTAAGAGAAAGGTATTTGTCCAAAACGAAGTTTATGCGCTCATGGGTAATCTTCGCGGGAAAAATAATACCTGAAATAAGCCGCGCCAGCGAATTTAAATTCAAAAATCCAGGGCTTCTCAATAATTCAGGCCAGGAATACCTGATATTGGCAATCTGCAGCCTTCTTCGCCATATGATAATATTCTCATAATTGGCTAATTGTTCGGCAGGAAGCCTTAAGTCGACGGAAAACCCTGCTTCCACATCTTCCTTCTTGATCATCCCTTTCTCTATGTAGTAGTCGTATAATTGCGTGCCCTTATAAGGAGTGGTGATATTAATATAGGTGGGAACTCTGAGGCGACGCATCATCTGTATGCTTTCATCGATTGTGCTATCCGATTCACCGGGCGCCCCGACCATAAAGAATGTCCGTAACGACAACCCGTGCCTTTTGCAGGCATCGGCGACTTCGTATACTTTCTCCGTCTTTATCCTCTTATTATAGACGACGTTGCGTATCTCCTCATTGCCGGATTCAATGGCAATGCATATCTCCAAGGCACCTGCTCTTTTGAATTTTTTGACTACTTCATCGTCTAACGTAGAGACGGAAAGCCCGTTGGGAGTAATAAGCCGTATATCTTTATTCATCGCGATGATACCGTCAAGGATCGCAATCGTGCGCGTGCGCGAAAGGGAAAAGTTATCATCAACTATGGCAAATTGCCGGCACTTGTATTTATCGCTTAAATAATCGATCTCCGCTAAGACGTTTTCGGCACTGCGTGAGCGCCACTGTTTTCCGTGGCACAGGTACATATTACAGAAGGTGCACTGGTTAGGGCAACTGCGTGAAGTCAAAAGCGGGAAATACAGCCCCTTGAATTGGGAAATACGGTCCTGGGTGCGGATTGCATGGTAGGTCTTCTCATCGACCAGATGGAATGCAGGAAAAGGAATCTGGTCGAGGTCCGGGATAAAATGTTTCTTCTCATTTACATAGAGCCTGTCCTCATCCTTAAAGACAATCCCATCGACCCCATAGGGTTTAGTGTTAGCCAATATATGCTTAAATAACTCGATGACTGACTCCTCCCCCTCTCCGATGATAAGATAATCGGCGCTGCTTGAAGTAAGACAGTGCTCAGGGAATGTCGTAGGATGTATTCCTCCGATCACCAAGGGGATATCGGGAAATGCCTTCTTAATAACCTGGGTGAGCCGCTGGGTAAAAGGCCACCGCGATGAAAAAACGCAGGTAATGCCGATCATCTGCGGCTTCATCTCTTTGATCTGCTTGAAAAGATTCTCCAGGTTATAGCCGAAATAGAACATTCCCCCTAACTGAGCAAAGGTATCAAGGCTATAAATGGCAGGCGTATATCCGCATTTTTCCATATAGGATGCTAAATAGAGGATGGAAAGTGGCGGCATGTGCTGATGAAAAGGCTCTATCAGCAAATAGGGCGAGTTTAGAAACAGAATCCGCGGTTTCTCAGTATGCTCCATTATCTCTTCATGTCAAGCGATACATACGAGCTTTGCTCGAGTATTTCTCTAAATAGTATATAGCGAAGGGCTTGATTGTCAATATATTCGTATGCGTTACCGAGTAGAGGACTCACAGGAAGTGCCTTCGGCGTACCCAGATTAAAGACCAGGGGTTGCTCAGGGTAATACTAACGTGGCGCCTTTTATCCTGCCCTTAAGGGCGGGGATTGGCGCCGCCTAAGGTATCAATGCTTCGGGTAGGATAGGCAGCACGGATGATACTTGATACCGCACGCCTTAACTTCTGGCTGTGATGCCTGATGAGTTGGGTTTCATGCGCTAAATCCGCAATGAGCAATTGTGCTTTGCTCACTGTGCGCAATTCCCGTAAATCACCAAGGGCAACCGGAGCCTGCTTTTTCCTGGCATATTTCTTCAAGGACTTCTTGGAGAGCGTGGCAGGATCGGCAATAAGAATGTAATCTACATGGTCTCCCCCTAAATACCGGATGATTTCGCGGGAGTGTTGGAGTGCGCTAAAACCGGTAGTCTCTCCGGGTTCAGTCATGAGATTGCATAGGTAAATCTTTTTGGCATGAGTCTTTGCTAATGCGTCGCGTATCTTAGCTATCATGATACTGGTGATAACACTGGTAAAAAGGTCCCCCGGGCCGATAGTCACAATATCAGAAAAGATGATTGCCGCACACGCATTCATATCCGCAGAAGGCGCCGGATCATGCCAACATCTTTTGATAGGCAATCGGATATTTCTTCCGACTCCCAAGTCGATATTGGATTCTCCTCGAATCACCGTGCCGTCTTCAAAGAGCGCACAGAGGGTCGCACGGGTCTGGGCAATAGGCACCACAATTCCCTGAATATTAAGGATATCCCCGAGGTTACGCACTGCTTCCGACATTGAACCTTTAATATGGGTCAATGCCGCCAAAAGGAGATTCCCGACGGTATGTCCCCCGAGGCTGCTGGTATCCTTAAAACGGTACTGCATAACCTGGTTCATTACTTCCGGGGCATTGGAAAGCGCCACCAGGCTTCTGCGAATATCTCCGGGAGGAAGAATACCGAAAGAAACCTTCAATTCCCCCGAAGAGCCTCCGTCATCGCTGGTGTTGACAATAGAAGTCAAAAGGACATTCGGTAATTCCTTAAGGCTGACCAATAGGTTAAAAAGACCGGTCCCCCCTCCGATACAGGCAATGCGTATTTTGCTCTGAAGTATGGCATTCAAACGGACGACAAACTCCCGGTAATTATAGGGCTTGATAAGATAGTCTACTGCTCCCGCATCGCGTGCCTCGATAATAGCCGAAAGGCTCTTGCGTCCGGATACAAAAATAAAATCCTTCCCGCAATTCCGCAAGGACTTCACCAAACGTCTCAGATTCGAATGACTACGCCGATAGGCGTCGACGTCCACCAAAATAATATCAAGGTCTTCCTTTCTTAATCTTCGAGACAACTCACGTAAGGAGCATGCGGAATCCACGCGCCTGGCCAGTTGCGGAACCATTACCTGGATATCCCTAATAAACTCATTGCCGCCTACGATAAGAAAATTCTTCAATGCTGACTTCATGGCTCTATGATGGCTTACGCAGTATATGCCCTTCTTTAATTTGCGGCCCTTCAAAACAAATAGTATTATGGCAACGATGGCACTCTGGGATGAATGACTCCTTATAGGCGGCGCTGCAAGTCCGACGGATCCTCATGTAAGTCGGGTTATTCCAACTGCGGTGCAAATGTTCCCGAAGTAGATTCCCGAAATAATATGCCCCTGAATCAACCTTATCATGAAACCACACCTCTCCTCCGGTACAAGGAAAGACTTCCCCGTCCCAATCAACCAGAATCAACTCCCAAGGCTGAAAACAATAACGCCTCTTGAAATCTTTCGTAAAAATTGGCTCATAGCGAAACCATATCCCCCTCCAGAACGCCGTCCATCGGCATCGATTGATAGTATGGTTATACAGATCCTGATGATAAAAAAGAGAATCCTCTTCTCGCAAGCGCCCTCCAGGTTTATCCAAATCATGAGAGAAGTAACGGCAGAAGGTTGCGGTAATGCGCCTCACTCTTAGCGCACTGGCCTTTTTGATAAGCCGGGGGAGATCACCGATATTCAGTTTCGATACCGTCGGGCAGAATTCCAGGTAAATTTTTTTGCGGGTACGCTTCAAATGCGTATTCAATAAAGCAATGCCCTCGAATATCTCCTCGGTAGTAGTGCGCTGCACCATAGTATTGTTGGTGGCAACGTCGCCATGCACGGAGATCTGAAGCATCGAGATATGCAGATCCGCTAATTCCGCCGCATATTTCTTGATCAATAAGCCGTTGCTACGGATAGCTACCTGTACCCAAGGGAACTCCTCGTTGACATAGCGGATAATGGGAAAAAGGTCACCACACAATAACGGCTCCCCTCCGCCGCTAAAGAAAAATATCTTGGCAGCGTTACGCGGAATATTTGAGGCCATCACTTTAAATTTCTCCAAGGTGATCTCTTTTCTTCCTTCGGGGCCGATGCATTGGTTACAAAAGATGCACTGCGCATTGCAGAAATTCGTCATCAAGAATTCATAGGTATGGGGAAAGATCGTCGTTCCAGGCTCCTGATGGATTACGTCATTATAAGAAAGTACTATCGATTTTAAAGAACTGATCAGCTCTCCCTTAATCTCTGAAGGGATTTTCTTCTTTATCTTCCAAACAGTCAAAAGCTTCTTTGCCTCCAGATACAATAATTTCGCGGTCGTATACCGGGTATCGTAAATAAAGGCCGGATGAAAATACTGCAGGAAACTTAATTTTACTCGAATCGTCGCTAAAAGATTCACAAGATGCGCCAAAAGAGGTATACGCATCAAGAGAAGAAATGCGGCCTTTCCGATAAAGGCCTTGCGCGGATTAAAAAGGCAAAGCTTCTTGGCATCCTTTACCAAATCCTGTTTTAAAGGCATAAGCTGCAGATATTGACGGTGGGTCCGTGGATTATCCTTTTGTTCGATAAAACGCTCTTTTCTATCCTTAAAGATCTTCTGCAGCCCATGCGCATAAGAGGTCCAAGGGTAATGTTTATAAATAAACTCTCTTCCTACCCAGACCCGCGGGGATTGACGTTTAACGATATGCGCTGCCTCGCTATAGAAATCAACCGACGGATGATACCGGAATAGTTTGTGCTGCTGCCATTCGGTAACAATCCGGTAATGCTGCATCCTATCGGAAAAACTATCTATCGTGAGATCATCCTGGTCAGTAGGATAAAATTCATATACCTTGCCGTTTATAATAGTATAGCCTCGCTTCTGCACCTGGCCCATAAACTCTAAGAGCGTCATCTCCTTTACCGGAGAATAATAGAATGCATCCGCGTCAATGACCAAAATCCACTCATAGGAAGAAAGTTTCTGATGCATATACTCACAGGCAAATCTTAAAATTTTGATCCACTCATATCCTTCGGTGCGAATGGACAAAAGATCGTGAATGCGGCCGGGATATTGGGAAGCGTTATCGCGGAAGCCTTGGATAATCTGAAGGCTTTGATCAGTAGAACCGTTATCGACCACCACAAGGTCAATGCCTTGGCGCAAATAGTGCGTAAGCGTCTGCGATAAGACATGCGCTTCGTTATAGCAAAACACTATTCCACATGCAGTGGGTATTGCGGTCTTCATACTCAACCTGAACGTTTGTATTGCCAAGAAAACCAGAAATTCGGCCTCTCGCTCCAGAAAGTACACTTATCACAGAGCGCAATCTTTTGATATTCTCCAGTAAGATGATACTGCCGGTAGCGCCGTATCTTCTCTCCTTGCCATATCCGGGAGAAACTTTGTTCTTTGAGGTCGCCGAGCACTTCCTGTTCGTTCCAATCCACACAACATATCGACACCTTGCCCTCCCAGCTGATCGCAGGGGCAAACCATAATTCTCCGCAAGGATAGCGATGCCCAGACGCGGCTTCGCGTAGACTCACGTTATCTTTGACCCCTCCCCAGGAATGAAAGGTAGAGACGATACACTCCACTCTAAACTTCTTCCAGGTGCGGATGAAGCGCTCTATTTCGCGCTGGGTCTCATGCATCTTAATAATCTGCAATGTCACCACCGGTTTTACGCGTGAACCCCGATTTTGAATAAAAGTTCGCACATTCTCTTCAAGTCTCTCTAATTCTCCCCCGCGGACCTTACGATACGTATCCGGGTCTATTGCATCCAGACTAATCTGTATCTGGTCAAGCCCGGCTTCAATAAGCGCACGTGACATTTTATCATCCAGAAGCATACCGTTGGTTGAAATATATACCGTATTGCCGGAATGAGCGCTTTTTACTGCGCGCACCATATCGACAATGCGCGGATGAAGAAGCGGCTCTCCGTCTTTATAGAGTATGAAGTGCCGCGGCCCGAATTGAAGGCTTTCGTCGATTATCTTCTGCAATAACGGCCATTCGATATAACCGATCTTACGCGAACTTTTATCGCGGGGACAGATGGCGCAATGCAGATTACAGGCATTGGTAGGTTCTATATTAAAGGTCAAGGGGTAGGCATAGTCAGCGACCCTTTGCGCGACTACCGAATAGAAAGGCCGTAAGAGACGACTCTGTTTAAAGGCTGATTTGAGCTTCTGGCCGAGGGAACTGGTATTAAATCGTATAAACGATTCTTTCAGCATTGCCTTAAGAATACACTGTTTCTTGCTGAAGAGGCAGGATAAGGTCTGAGAATTTTGGCCATACCGGCCTTCCATCCTTGGGCGAAACTGGGGAAAACGCTGGCGCCTCGGTGCCTCCCGGAGCAGAACGCAACACATATAAAAAGACGTATCGGCCGAAAAGGCGGTACATCGTCTTTAGTTGCATCTTCCCGGAGAAAGACTGCAGGAACGTCGCCGGATCTGAACCTTCCCCTTTTTCCAAGATGACATAAAGAAGCTGGCTCGGATTTTCCGTAAGCCCCACCTCTTTCACGTGGTAATTGGCGACGATATAATCAAACATCTCCTTATCTTTATTCTCCAATTGGCGTGCAAATTCTGCCGGATAAAAACAAATATAGCGAATAGCGAATTCCCCTTCCTTCTCTTTGAAATCATCGAAAGTTTCCGGCCAGCCCATGTAGCGGCGCGCATAACGGGCAATCCCCACTCCTTGGGGGAACGTATTCAAAAAGATTCTTTCCTGAGGATCGGTTAACTCTTGCAGAGTCTCCCCGGCCACCTCTTCTCCTAAAAAGACCGTGGCATGCATACGGGTGATAGACTGGTATACCCAAGGGACAGAACCCGCCGCCACGGCAATCAGAAGGAAAATCAGAAAATAGCGTTTAAATTCCTGACGTGCGATCTCTGAAAAGATAAAGAGTGCGTAGGTTGACGCCACGCAGGCCAAGGTCAGAAAAGGCATCTGGTAGTAATTGTGCTGATTAATATAATCCGAGAATACCATACTATAAGGAATAATCGCCACGGCCCAACCCATAATAAAACGGTCGATAATCCCTTTCCTGCGCACAAAGGCGATAATGATTCCGAGTGCGGTTAAGATCACATAGACCAAGGTAAAATTTTCACCCCTGGTATACCACCAGATCATCTTGCCGTACTGCTGCCAATAGGTAGGGGTAAAGATAGCAAAAAGCTGCACACGGTTAAGTTCCTGGAATTCCCATTGTCCGATACACTTGAACCAGGCGATAGTTAAGGGGATAAAGATAAAAGAAGCTACTGCTATCTTAAGACAACGGGAAAACTCTTTTCTCTCCTTAAAGAGCCCATAAAAAGGAAAATACCACAACACAGGAAAAAGGCCGATTAAGAAACTGGATTTATAGAGCCAGGCCATAGAAAAGAAAAGCCCGCCTAAAAACAGGTTATACCTCTTAAAGGTAGCGCTAAAACGCAGATAACACAACTCCCCCAATATCATGAAAAAGAACGCGGGGCTCTCCGGCTGGAGGTTGCGCGAGAAGAAAACCGCCAACGGCAAAAACGATAAGAGAAATGCCGTAAAGAGGGCAAAAAGGGTATTATTAAAAAGAAGCATCGCGGTGAAATAAATAACGATGATACTGCCTACCCCGAAAAGGATATTGAATAAACGCGGTCCCCAGATATTCTCCCCAAGCAGCTTCCAGGCCGCGATGATCTGATAGGTAATTAACGGTGCCTGCGGATACAGGCGTATCACTGACTTCTCCTCAAAGGGATTGTAAAAATAGATGCGCCTGCTGATGAAATCTCCGGTACTGTTCATCTCCTGCGCCATGCTCAAGTATTCGTTCTCTTTCATGTTGTGGTACCCAATGGAAGGAAAATCGAAGCGGTAGATACGTAAACCCAAGCCCATAATAATAATGGCGCCCATAATTAAGAGCGCCATGCGTCGTGGCATATGAAATAATTTTTCTAACATAATCGAAAAAGTTTTTTAACTGCCCCACTTACCTCCGCGGCGAATTATTATTTTTTATATCATAAATCGGAGGGGAATGCAAGCCTTATCGCTGCGTTGCCGCTTGAACAGGATGAATCCATTCCTTGAGGAATCCTGCCGACCACCCCCACAAGAAGAGAAGGATTACAATCGGAGCGATAAACGCCTGCTTCAATGATCGTGAAGAAAGATACGAAATAATCATTATAAATATCCAAAATACTATATTCCCCGAAAAATAAAGCCCGGCCCTACCTGACCCAAGCATCATTGCCGTTATTAAGAAAAACAACGGGATGCTTATCCCAACCCCCCAATGGAATATATTGAATAAGGATGGGTGTTTTTTCCCTACCTGAACCCTGCCGATCGCAAAACGATACATCTGCCGGAGAAGTTCCCCCGGCGCACGACATCGTCTGTGCCAAAGGACCACATCGGCAACCGCGAGAAGCCGGTATCCTGCGTGACGAATCATAAAATTCAACCATACATCTTCATTGGTTAAAAGGCTTTCCTCTATCGGCATCACACGCTGCAACGCTTCCCGTCGATAGACTGCATTGCATCCGGGGATATCACGAACCTCCTCGGTTGTCTTATGCTGTTGTCGGTGCGCGGTCGCGTGTGCCATTTCGGCACACTGGAAAAGAAAATCAACCGCCTTCTCAAAATCACCGCTTTCCTGACAAGTAAACGTCTTGCCTCCTATTCCACCGACGGTATAGTCGGAGAAATGCCCCACCGCATTTTTCATCCACTGGGGATCAAAGATACAATCCGCATCGCTAAACGCCACCAACTCTCCCCTCGCTTCTTTGAATCCCAAATTCCTCCCTGAAACAACGGTCTGCCGCGGATTTCTTAATACTCTTACCCCGCAAGACAACGCGATATCTCTTGAGGTATCGGAAGATTCCCCATCTACGACAATGACCTCAACGCAATCGCGAGGATAATCTAATTTCTCCAGGGAACTAAGACACTGGCGAAGGAAAGATTCTTCGTTCTTCACCGGAATAATTATAGAGA
>JAHISH010000283.1 GCA_018818365.1 Candidatus Omnitrophota bacterium
TGATGCCGCGTATTCCGAGATGGCCTATGACGGGTATCGGCCGATGAGTATCTTGGAAATAGACGGAGTACAAGAAGGGGTTATTGAATTCCACTCCCTTTCAAAAACCCACAATATGACCGGATGGCGTATCGGCTGGGCATGTGGCGATGCGCAGGTAATCGCGGCACTGGCTAAGGTAAAATCAAATATTGATTCCGGGATATTTAGCGCAATCCAAGTTGCAGGGGTGGCAGCGTTGGAAGGGCCCCAAGAGTATGTGCAGAAGATGTGCCGTATGTATCAACAAAGGCGCGATTGTCTTATTGAGGGGTTGCACGGGACCGGTTGGAAGATAAAGAAACCCAAAGCCACCTTTTACGTCTGGGCAAGAGTGCCCAAGAAAATGGATTCAATCAAGTTTGCCGCGCTTCTTTTAGAAAAAGCAAATTTGGTGGTTACTCCCGGAGTGGGATTCGGTAAATACGGCGAAGGATATATCCGTATGGCCTTGACCGTGTCCCGGGATAGGATAGAAGAGGCGATAGCCCGTCTGAAGAAAGTACTCTAGATGCCACTTTGTTTTTTGGGTATCGGTTCTAACCTCGGGGATAGGAGAGGGAGTATCGCGGAAGCCTTACGCCACATTGCGCAGCTGGAGAAGACCAAGATCCTGAAGGTTTCTTCTTTGAGACAGACACTTCCTCAAGGGGGACCTCGGAAGCAGCGTAAATTCTTGAATGCCTGCCTTAAAATCAATACGCAACTTTCCCCGCATAGACTGCGTAAGGAACTTAAAACCATTGAGGAAGAATTAGGGCGTACGCCGACCGTACGTTGGGGTCCGCGGCGCATAGATATAGATATTTTATTTTACGGCACACGGACGCTTCGTACTAAGTCCTTGATAATTCCTCATCCGCGTTTGTTCCAACGGGATTTTGTCCTTCATCCCTTAAAGGAGCTTTTATGCGGGTAGTGCGTAGTCTCCAAGCGATGCAAAAGATTTCCCGGCAACTGCGTCAGCGCCACCAATCTATTGGTTTTGTTCCGACCATGGGTGCGTTGCATGAAGGGCATCTTTCTTTGGTAGACAGGGCCCGTCGGGAAAATAGGATAGTAGTGGTAAGTATTTTTGTCAACCCCCGGCAATTCGGCCTTCGCGAAGACCTGGCACGTTATCCCCGCCCTTTTAGAAAAGATCTGCAGTTATGCGAGAAGAAGAAAGTGGATTTCATCTTTTATCCTACCTTGCGGCAGATGTATCCTGAAGATTTTCACACGCATGTCGAGGTAGAAGATTTAAGCGAGGTGCTTTGCGGGAAGTCTCGCCCAGGGCATTTTCGTGGAGTGGCGACGGTAGTGACAAAGCTTTTTAATATCATCTTGCCTCACCGTGCCTATTTCGGCAGAAAAGACGCGCAGCAGGCGGTTGTCATTCAGCGTATGGTCAAAGATCTGAATATGGCGGTAAGCGTCAAAGTCATGCCGACGGTCAGGGAGAAGGACGGCCTGGCGATGAGTTCACGTAATACGCATCTGAAACCGCAGGAGCGAAAAGATGCGGTAGTCTTATCAGAGTCACTTTCACTGGCCAGAAAATTGATTACGGGCGGTGAAAAGAGCGCGGCAACGATTATCGACCGGATGCGTAATCATATCGCTAAAAAGCCCTCCGCGAAGACCGACTATATTGCGATAGTGAATGGCAAGACGCTGGAGCCGGTAAAGAAGGTATGTGCGGGTTGTCTGATCGCGCTTGCCGTGCGCATCGGAAAAACCCGGCTGATTGATAATTATATTGCTTAGTAACCAGCAACAAGTAACTAGTACTATTAGTGGGGATGATCTCCGAAATGCTTTGGCTGGTTTGGGTGCAAATGTCGATCTAAATCAATTATGCGAAACTATAAAATCAAAATTCCACGCTCTTTAAGGGGAAGCCATTGTTTTAAGAGTTTACGAGTGAGGAAATTTTCTGTTTAAGCATTACTAATTACCGGTTACTCGTTTACTAATTACTTATTTTTATGGATACGCCATTAAAAATCGGGATTGTAGGATGCGGGGCGATAGGAAGTTCGATCGCCAAGGCCGTTAAGAGGGATTTTAAAGGTCTGGCGGAGGTAGTTGCACTTTTTGATCTCGCGCCCCATCAGGCAGCACGTTTATCGAGGAGAATATACGGGAGTAATACGCTGGCCGCGTCAAATCTTGCTGCATTAATTACTCGGTCGCAATTAGTCGTTGAATCTGCGTCGGCACAATCATCATGGAAAATTGCGCGAGCGGCACTGAGTAAAGGTAAGAGTATCCTCATTATGAGCGTGGGGGGGATTCTCCCTCATTATACGCAAATGTATGCTTTAGCGTCGCGTTCACGTGCCCGCGTCTACATCCCCAGCGGCGCGATCTGTGGCATCGATGCCTTAAAGGCCGCGCGCATGGGAAAAATAAAGAGCGTCACGCTTACCACCTACAAGAATCCCCGATCTCTGAAAGGGGTAATCTCTGTGGCAGGCAAAAACTGCCACCTCGACGGGATTAAAAAAGATAAAATATTGTTTTGCGGAAGTGCTCAAGATGCGGTACAATATTTCCCTAAGAATATTAACGTCGCGGCGGTCTTAAGCCTCGCCGGAATCGGCGCAGAAAAGACGAGAGTGAAAATTATCGCATCGCCATCGGTGAAAAGAAATATTCACCAGGTTCGAATTGACGCAGAGTCTGGAATAGTCGTTGCCAGGACTGAAAATCTGCTTCATCCTGATAACCCCAAGACGAGTTTCTTGGCAGTCCTTTCGGCAGTGGCGGTGTTGAAGAGTATCGTTGATCCGGTACGGATAGGAACGTAAATGAAACATACTAACGAAAGAGAGGGGGTGAAGTAAACGATGGCAGACAAAGTGGTGAAGGTAGGTATCAAAAGGGAAAAAGGCTACCTCTATTATGTTGACAAACAGGGTGATGTCTCTTGTGCAAAGATGGCACGCGGGACAAAAAAGGGAGGAAGCCCCAAGAAAGTTGCAAAGTGTGGCATCAA
>JAHISH010000284.1 GCA_018818365.1 Candidatus Omnitrophota bacterium
TAATTTACTCTTCACGTCCTCCATGATCCCTCTTGCAAGTCATTGTTCTGCAATGATTTTGACCCAACCTAAATCCCGATCAGTTTCTTACGAATCAACCGGAGAGAATAACCCTCTTCGGTGAGCGAGCGTATATG
Source organism: Candidatus Omnitrophota bacterium (assembly GCA_018818365.1). Taxonomy (GTDB): domain Bacteria; phylum Omnitrophota; class Gorgyraeia; order Gygaellales; family Profunditerraquicolaceae; genus JAHISH01. The sequence continues at coordinate 138 of JAHISH010000284.1, forward strand.
CTTCAGTCTTTTCTCTATGATCTTTCTATCGTAAAATCTGACATTCGCTACCTTTGCTGATACCGGGAGTAACCCAAAATCAGTATAATGATTGAGTGTCTGGTAGGTGATATGATATTTGCTCTGAATCTCTTTTGCGGAAATACGATTAGGGAATATATTCACTTTTGAGGTTATGCGGTTTGCACCATTATTCCGTGTTTTCTTTATTCCCATTTTTTGGTCGGGCCGATGCGCCTTAAGTTACGCAAGTTACCAAAACTACAAGAGTTACCGTAATTGCAATAGTATCATAAAAGGTTTTTTTTGTCAATAAAAATATAGGTAAAAAAATAAGTGTTGCTTTTTATTTATATGTACTTTATAGTATTAAAAAAGGAGGCTGTATGAGTATAAAACGTGTCCGGCTTTGTGTAACAAGAATGCTCTGCGCTATCGCAATAGGATATGTAACCACAGGGATATGTGACACACCGCTTTTTGCACAAGAGGCTCCAAAACCAAAAAACTACACCTTCTCAAACGATAATTTCAGCCAACACATACCCATCTGGGAAAAGTACCTTTCCTCTCTTAAAGGTAAACCCAATCTGAATTACCTCGAAGTAGGCGTCTATGAAGGCCGTTCTTTTGTATGGATGCTTGACAATATCCTCACTGACCCATCTTCTCGCGCCACGGCAATCGATATTTTCCCTGATGACCTCTTGGACCGCTTCAAAGCCAATGTCAAAAAAGCAGGCGCTGATGAGAAGGTCTCCATCTTAAGTGGCTACTCTTATTCCGAATTAAGAAAGCCCCCTCTGGAGTCCTTTGATATTATTTACATCGACGGCTCGCATACGGGCAATGATGTCCTTGGGGATGCGGCTCAAAGTTTGCCCCTGCTAAAGGACGGCGGTATCTTGCTATTTGACGATTACGCATTAGCAACTGAGTTCCCGCCGGAGCTAAACGCAAAAACCGCCATTGACGCCTTTATTACCGTCAACAGAAATTATATCGATGTGCTTCATAAGGACTGGCAGGTCATTATGAAGAAGCACAAGATCGAAGTCTGGAAATATTGGGACCTTGAGAATCATTTCATCCGCATCGGCCCGTACCTTTATTTCGCCATGGAGCGCAAACTCTTTAATTGGGAAACCAAAGAATCCGTTGCGCTCTCCGAACAAGAAATTGGGTTTATTGAAACGCTGCTTGTCTCTAGGAAGTTCGGGGATTACGAATTTACCGTCGGGAAGGATGTAGCGGATAACGAAGATTTTAAAAAGTTCAAAGAGAAACTGAAACTTGATTTTGTTAAAACAATCGAATAAGTAAGATCGCTGCGTGTATTTTCCTCCCCCGCACTCATGAAGAGTGCGGGGGATTTTTTATTACAGAGACTTTCTGGAGAGAAAATAGACAGGGATTCCGCTTAAAAGAATCGCAAAACCGAAAAACGACTGTTTGGGAAAATAGATTGCGGTATTAATCACCAGGGCTGCACAAAGCAGCAAAAAGATTGCCGGAGTAAATGGATACCCCCACACTTTATAGGGCCTCTCAAGATTCGGAAACTTCTTTCGCAAGATAAAAATCCCAGCCATCACCATCCCAAAGAAGAACCAGACGATAATTCCGGTAAAGAAAAGCAAGGTATTAAAACTGCCCCAGGTAATAAGGATGGCGCTGATGAGGGCGTTGACTATGATCGCCCGGTGCGGGGTATGGAATCTTCCGTGGACTTTATTAAAAAACCGGAATAACGGATGATCCATGCTTGAGGCATAGGTAATCCTGCCGGAGGTAAGGATCATACCGTTAATCGCACCGAACGCAGAAAGCAATACCAGGCACTCAACCACTTTGGTACCTGCGCTGCCGCATAAAACCTCCATGACTCTGGAGCCGATCAACTCCATTTGCGCAATCTGCCCCACAGGAAAAAGGTATAAATAGACAATATTCATGCCTACGTAAAGAATCGTAATCAACGAAGCTCCTCCTAAGAGCGCTAAAGGAATCACCCGCTTTACATTATGCGTCTCTCCGGTCACAAACGTATTCTCTTGCCACCCACCGAATGTCCATAAAATTGGCACTAACGCTAAAGCCAACAGCGAGAAAATATTACTTCCTTGCGGCAAAGGAATAGGCTTGAAATGGGCGGCATTACCCTTACCGAGAATAAAACCGACACCCACAATTGCCACAAGAGTGAGAATTTTCCCTGCCGAGAGGATATTCTGTAAAGTCTTTCCTTGCCGTAAACCCCAGATATTAATAAATGATAAGAACAGTATCATGATTACCGCGATCGGCTTGACCCATACTGAAACCAATCCTAAGAATGATGCGCAATACTCCGAAAAAACAAAAGCCACGGATGCAATTGCGCCGGTGCGTATCACCAATACCGAGATCCAGGCATAGAGAAAGCTCACCAAGGGCCCAAAACTCTCCCGTAAATAGACATAATCTCCACCCGTCTTAGGGAAGCTTGTTGCTAATTCCGCATAACAGGCGGCGCCGATCAAAGAAAAAACCCCTCCTAGAATCCATGCGAAAAGCATCCATTCAGGGCTTGGCAGATACCGGGCAACTTCGGCGGGGACACGAAAGATCCCTACCCCGATCACAATTCCCACGATAATCGCAACGGAATCTTTTAGCCTTAAAACTTTCTGCAGGGAACCAGCCGTTTCAACTTTTGCCATCGGAAGTCTCCTTCTTTTAATGTATAAGAAAACTCTTCACTAAGAATTTTCCCGCGGTAGAAACTTTTTGCATAAAATCCCTCGGCCCCTTGACCCGTAAAAGCTGGCGAAAAAGATAACGCGGGTGGAAATAATAGCTTAAATAGGCATAGGTCACATAATACTCTAATTTCTTTTTCGATAGATGCGGATACGCGATGATCGACTGCTTTGCCGGATCGACGGGAATATAATCCCCATAGCACATCCATCCTTCTTTCTTTGCCGCATCATAAAATTCAGTCCCCGGGAAGGGATTGGCGATGCTAAAGAGCACATAATCGACTTGAAGTTTGTGCAGATGCGCAAGCGTCTTCTTAATAGTATCTTCTGTCTCCACGGGGGTAGCGCCAAAAAGGACATTGAGTTCCACCTGAATTCCGGCGTTGCGCAAAACCTCTACTGCGCGGTCAGTATCCTCTGCGGTCATATCCTTTTTCATCGCTTTTAAGACCTCATTGTCAAACGACTCGGTCCCCAGATCGACATAGGCGCACCCCGCCTCTTTCATCGCGCGCGCAACCCGATCATTAATCTTATCCGGGCGGCATAAGGCCGACCACTCCAACTTCAAGTCTTTTATTCCCTCGCAAATCTTGAGGGTACGCGCGTCATCCCATAAGAATTCATCGTCTAAAAGTGATACGGATCTAAAACCGAGTGCGGCAATCGCGTGGAATTCGTCGATAACTCTTTGCGCTGAATGTATGCGCGGGGGAGGCTTCTTCCCGCACCCCTTTTTATGCTCAAGCTCTCGCGCGTAATCCAAAGAAGTCGGCACACAGAACCAGCAGCGCCCGAAACAACCGCGCGAAGCCATTGCCGCCGTATGCGGGGTCGCATGCAATTTAGGATTGTAATAAGGCGTATGGTCAAGAAGAGTACGGTCAGGAATCGGCAACTGGTCCAAATCAGGAATAAACGGGGAAACGGGATTATGTACAGGATTCTTCCCATCGTGAAAAGAAAGGCCTAAGACCGTATCCACTCTCTGCCCTGAAATCAATGCCTGGACTAAATCCCGAATCACAAACTCAGGCTCTCCTCGCGCGACAAAGGTATCGTTTTTATCTAAATAGACCTGCGGCGCGTAGGTAGGCTGCGGGCCGGTAAAAACACAATACGCATTCCTTCGCAGCGTACGGATGATATCCCTGGCGATCAAATCGGTCTTCTGGCACAAGAAGACCGTATAAAATACATAGACGTCAGAATCGTCCTTCGCGACAAATTCTCGGAACTGGTTCGGGGTCTTCTTCTGTGCGGCAAAATCGACGATCGCAACCTCATGCCTGAGGTTTTTTAGAATGGTCGCCGGATACAACATCGGTAAAAGGGGCAAGAAATAAATATTGTAATTGCACCCGGAGGTACGGTCTACATCATGGGTGCCGTCGAGTACCGGGGGGATAACAAAAGTAACCTTCATAATTAAAGAAAGATTTACAGGATTTAATGTTTAATGTTTAATGTTTCGCCGACTTCTTTCCTGTTTGACGTGCGGGAAATGTTTAATATTGATGGAAAAAACGTTTCTTTCATAAAACCCAACGACCAGGGGATCAACAAATAGATTATTGCCATAGGCACGCGCAGTGCTACTGCAAATGATTGTGTTCTTATCCACGCCAATAAGAAGAAAAATGCCAAGACCAGTATCGCTGCGGAGACCACCCCCGATAAAAAGTTGAGCCCTGCCCATGCCGCCACGGCAAGAACCAATACAATCAGTGGAATACTAAATCCGGAGATGATATGCATCGGATTGAGCAGTTCTTTATATGCCCTGCCGATGAGAACTCTTCCTATCCCATAACGGTAGTTCTGCCGCCAGAATCGTTTCGAATAAGAAGATCGGTAGTGCCACAGCTTTGTATCCGGCGTAAAAAGAAAACGATACCCTAAATCCTTCAGGCGTTTATTGGTGATCACATCTTCCCCGTCGGTAAAAGACTCCTCAATCGGGAAAACCTTTTCCAGGGCACTGCGGCGGTAAATGGCATTACACCCGGCATTATGACTTACTTGCCTCACCCGATCAAAGTACCTGCCGTAGGGAGAACCGCCGGTAAAAAGGCTGAAACTAAAAATAAACCCGCAGGCCTTGCCAAAAACAGTTTCATCCTCCGGAATAAGGCTAGGGCCTCCTACGCAACAGACCTTCTCATCTTCAAAGTATTTTACAGAGTTCTTAAGCCACTCTCTATCCATCACGCAATCAGCGTCGGAGAATGCAATCAACTCACCTTTGGCCTCTTTTAAACCGCTGTTGCGCCCTGCGCAAACGCTCTCGCCGCCGGCGTCTATGACGCACGCGCCTAATGAAGCAGCGATCTGTCTTGTCGTATCATTCGAAGAGGAATCAGAGATGATAATTTCGTACTTATCCGCGGGGTAATCAAGTTTTTTAAGACTCTGCAGGCACTGATTGATATACCGTTCGGCATTCTTGACGGGAATAACCACCGATATGAAAGGAAGATCCATCGGCATTATTATGCGGCTCTTTCTTTAAGCAGGTCATCCATCGCTTTTTCAACTGCCTGGCGGGAACCGTAGCGGACATGCCAGCCAAGTTTTTTCATCTTTGTAGGATCTAATAACATCACCGGTACATCTCCCCTCCATCCCCGCGCGCCTCCGGTATAACGAATTCTAATCTTTTTTTCCGGCCACTTCTTAAGAACTATGCGGGCAATATCCGCAATCAAAATATCATCGTCAGTCCCCAGATTAAAGATAGAAAACTCTCCTTTTTCTCGTCGCCAGGCAAAGAGTATGCCATCTGCCACATCTTCAACAAGCAAATACGATTTTCTCTGACGGCCATTGCCCAGAACCTTTAGGAAACCTTTGTTATTTTCTAGCTTTTTGATAAAGTCGATAAGAATCCCGTGCGTGCCGCGTCTTCCAATGATATTGGCGAAACGAAAGACCCATGCCTGCATGCCATACATGTGACAATAGGCACTGATCAACCCTTCACACGATAATTTACTTGCCCCATAGACTGAAATAGGGATCATCGGGCCGTACTCTTCCGAGGTAGGGCGAACCGCAGGCTCTCCGAATACCGTGGAACTTGAAGCAAATACTATTTTGTTTACGCCGGCACCGCGCATTGCTTCCAATACATTATACGTAGCCATAATCCCTTGGGAAAAATCGACATGGGGATTGGTCTCTCCGACCCGTATTTCGGGATTTGCCGCCATATGAAAGACCGTATCGACTCCCCGCATGGCACCCTGCAATACTTTACGATTAAGCAAATCTGCTTTGACAAATTTAAAATCCTTCTTCCCCAGATGCGCGGCAATAAATTCTTTTCTCCCGGAGCTTAAATTGTCATAGACAATCACGCGGCCGAGTCTTGCCAATCTATCAACCAGGTGGCTCCCAATAAACCCCGCACCGCCGGTAACTAAATACGTCTTCTTGCTCATGACTCTTTTCCTTTTATCTCTTCGCTAATCTTCGAATAATCACCATTTTTACCGCATGAAGAATAACTAAGTGAATATCCTCTATTTGTTCCATGCACTCATTGGGCACGACCAACGGAAATTGTACCATGGATTTTAATCTTCCTCCCTTGAAGCCGGTCAAACCAACAGTACGCGCACCTGCGCGACGTGCAACTTTCACGGCACTCAGCACATTCTTAGAATTACCGCTTCCGCTTATGGCAATAACCACATCATTCTTCTCGACGATATTGACAAGCTGCTGGGCAAAAATATCTTCGTAACTGCAATCATTGGCATAGGCAGTCATTAAAGGAATATTATCGCATAAGGCCAAGGCCTTAAATCGTTTCTTCCCCGGCATTGCCGCACCCTTGCTTAAATCGCAGACAAAATGCGAGGCGCTTGAGGCGCTTCCCCCGTTACCCATGATGATCACTTTGGAACCGCGCGCATGAGCGCGTAAAAGTATCTCGGCAAGCCTCTCAATATCTGCCCACGGAAGTTTCTTTAGTGTAGCTTCTACTTCCCTTACGTACTCTTCTGCCCTCTTGAATTTAGTAATCTGCATAGATAATCCTCGACCCTTCCGGCTCGAAAGCAAACGGCATACACGCTAAAGGCGCCAATGCCTTCCTCACCTTCTGTTGGTACTCTTTCCGACAATATAAAAGCAAGAATCCTCCCCCTCCGGCACCCAAGATCTTGCCTCCTGTGGCCCCCGCATCCAAAGCCTTGCGGTAATACCGATCGATCGTAGTATTGCTGATCGTGCGCGCTAACCGTTTCTTAATCTCCCACCCCTTATGTAAAACTAACCCAAACTCTTTCTGTCCGACTGCTCCCGCCTCCAGAGATCTTCTCAGCGGCACCACCAATTGTTTCAGGCTGCGTAACTCCTCAAAGTGATCACCGGTATTCTTCTTCTGTTCCCTTAAGATGGAGTGGGCGCTTCGGGTTACCTTGGTATAAAACATCAAAAGGGTATCTTGTAAATACGCAAGAGTCTTTCGTTCCACCAATAACGGCTCAACCACAACCTCCCCATTCTGCTTGAAATAGAAATGCTTCATCCCTCCGTATGCGGCAATATACTGATCCTGTTTACCGATAGGCTCTTTTAATATATCGATTTCAATTCTACAGGCTTCTTCTGCCAGGCGCCGGGTGGGGACACGTTTTCCCTTATAGGCATACAAGGCATTCAAGAGCCCAACGGTAAGGCTGCTTGAAGATCCCAATCCTGTGCCCTTGGCCGGGATATCGGCAATCGTCGTAATCTCAATTCCTTTGGTAACGCCGGTAAGCTTCATTGCCTGGCGTACCAATTCATGGCGCAGCTGATCGATGCGATCGACAATCTCGGTCCTGGTATAGCTAAGGCGGATCGTATCATCAAAGCGCTTATTGACCGTTACATACATGTATTTATCAATTGCCGTAGAAATGACTTCGCCTGTTTCCCGCGTGTAAAAGGCTGAAAGATCAGTTCCTCCGCCGATGAAACTTACGCGCAAGGGGGTACGGGAAATGATCATCTAGAGCACTCCTTCTATTTCGCGCAGCCTCTGTGGCGTACCGATATCGTAATAACGCTGCGCGGTAAGGTAACCTTTCAATTGTTGTCGTTGGATAAGTTTGGGAAATATCTCTTCTTCCAGTGAAACCGCTCTTTGGGGAGGAATCAAATCCA
>JAHISH010000285.1 GCA_018818365.1 Candidatus Omnitrophota bacterium
AATGCCAATCATTTTTTTTGCATCTCGTATAATGTAGCCGATATCATCGTCGGCCTCAAAGCTAGGGATAGTCTCTATAGTTATTCCATTGAGCGTGATCGATTCGCCTCTGCCTAAAAGCGTTTTTTTTGCTATAGCTATCCCCGCGAATTTTTCGCGACACTGATAGGGGCCGGCGAGAAAATGAAGCATCTGGCCTGAAGAATCCCGGATACGTTCTATCGTAGGAATATGACAATGATCTCCATGTGCATGCGTCACTAAGATCGCGTGGGCGTTCCGGTAAAAAGGAAAACACGGATCGACCATAATAACTGTTCCCCCTAACCGAATCTCCACCGCCGCAGCCTCCCACCAAGTAATACTATCACTGCTGGTTCCTTGCGCAAAACTCAAAATCCATGCACTCCCCCACAGTAAAACCACCACGCATGCGATCTTAAATATTCTTGGCATCTATGCTCCCTTTCTATGTAGGCTCTTATACTATTTCCAAAATATTATGTCCAGCGTCACCATACTGAAACCAAACAAGAAATCTTCAAGGGGGATTAAACCTACGCGTATCCCCATAAAGAAAATATATGAGTAAACTCAAAGATACTTTGACATAGCTGTTATTGTAGGGCAAATAAAAAGGCCTGACAATGGAAAGTTTCACAAGATTTAAGCTTCCTTTTATCTTTGTTTGATTGTACAATACTCTATGATAGAGACGGACTCCCGCAAGACGAATTAAGGAAGTTCTCGGTAAGTTGCTTAATTCGCGGCGCGCGCGCTTCGTCGCCGCGGCGATGAAAGAAAGGTAGTACGCAATGAAGATCAGTGTGGCAAAATCCGCGGGCTTCTGTTTCGGGGTAAAGCGCGCGATCACCATCGCCCTTGATGCCGCGCGCGCGGGAAAGGTCTTTATGCTCGGCGATATCGTACATAATGAAGAGGTGGTAGGAACTATCCAGCACGTAGGCATTAAAAAGATCGAACGGTTGACTCCCACAAAAGACAGAATCCTTCTCTTACGCGCACACGGGACGTCCCGTCGCCTCATTGAAAAGGCGCGCCGATGCGGCTACGTGCTTATCGATGCAACCTGCCTCATGGTAAAAGAAATCCACCGTACCGCGCAAGCGTGCGAACGGAAAAAACAGACTATCATTGTCATTGGAGATAAGAATCACGATGAGGTCAAAGGCATTATCGGAAATTTACGCCGCAAAGCGATTATCATTGACACCCAGCGAAATATCCCTGTCGCAGCGCTTAAAAAAACCAAGAAAGCATGCATCGTGGTACAGTCGACTCAAAATGAAGATACCACACGGAAAATCGTCACCATCATCAAGAAACATATCCCTCAAGTTGCTTTTTACAACACTATCTGTAAACCGACCCGCGACAAACAAGAAGAAATCAAGAAAATGCCCTTAAAAAACGAGGTGATGATTATTATCGGATCTAAAACAAGCGCGAACACTAAACGCCTCTATGAAATTTCAAGATCGCTTAATTCTCGCAGTCACTGGATCAGTTCATGGAAGGAATTAAAGAAACGCTGGTTTAAGGATATCCGTACGGTAGGAGTAACCGCAGGCGCATCAACTCCGGAAGAAACTATTCAACAAGTCGTCCGTTTTCTTAAACGCGTGTAGTTAATCGCCGCATCTCTCGATTAAATCCGCAACAATTCGCAAGCTGCCCCGAAGAGCATTAAAGGTGCCACATCGGTAAATCCATAGGCTCCATCATTCTTTGCACTCTTGGTATTGCGTCCAGATTGCATCTAATGCGTCTGCCGCCTTCATGGGCAACTTGATGTCGACTAAAGATGAAATCTCAGTCTCGGTGGGATTTATTTCAACAGTGGGACGACCTGCTTGACGCGCATAAAGAATTGGCTGCTGGATATAAGGGAATACACTTGTCGTTCCAATAGAGAAATATAAATCAAAACCTCTTTCTAATTCCGCATAAAGAATCTTCAATTGTCTCTCCGGAAGCATCTCGCCGAAAAGAACCACCTCTGGTCTGACCGCATGTTGGCATAAAGGGCATTGAGGGGGAATTTTAATCTGTCGATAATCTTTCACTCTCTCCTTCCAATTACACCCTGTGCATAATAGCATATGCATATCACCATGAATATCGATCACGTTCTTTGAACCTGAGGCATGATGAAAGCCGTCAATATTCTGGGTCAGCACCCATACTCGGGAAAAATGCTTCTCCATCTCCGCAATTACCGCATGTCCTCGGTTAAAAGTTTTTTCACGGCAATGTTCTTCTATTTGAGACAGATACCTCCAGGTAATCTCCGGGCGACTGGTCAATGTTTCTCCTGCCAAAGCCATTTCAATAGGAATACCCTCATCAGTGACTTTGTCGTTATAAAGTCCTCCTATCCCTCTATACGTAGGAAGCCCGGAATCTGCAGAAATACCCGCCCCAGTCACAAATAGAATACTTTTTGATCCTTTAAGAAACTCAACAACCTGATTTATTTCTTTTCTATATATCGCTACCATATTATAGGGGGACGTTCCCTTAAGGGACAAAGCCGATTATGTAACTATATATACATGAAACAATTACGAATATAAAGGGTGTTGTTTGGGGGAACGTCCCGTTAGATTTAATATGACTTATTATTCTCTAATCTCCCCCATCTCTCAAAGATGAGTCGGCATTCTACACGCAGTAATCCCGCACAAACTTTTACTTTTGACTTACCTTGTTTCTTCATTGCGTGACAAGAGATTGCTAATTCATTAAAACCTGCCTTGCGGGCATCGACAATTTTCGCACCATACACTACTTTATCAATCCTCGCCCAATGAATAGCGCTAAAACACATCGGACATGGTTCACACGTAGAATAGATCTGGCAGCCGGATAAATCCCAGTCTCCAAGCCGACGTGCCGCCAGGCGGATCGCATTAATCTCGGCGTGCGCCGACGGATCATTATCTTTGAAGACGGTATTGGCTGCAACCGCCAGAATCCGCCCATTCTTGACCACACACGCACCAAAGGGCCCCCCGTGCAGAGTCTTGAGATTCTTCTCTGCCGCGTGCAAGGCACGCCGCATATACTTTTTCTCTAATCGTATGTGCATCGCTTTAAAGAAATCACACTACTGCCGTATAAAGACAATCCGGGTGCGGTCTAAAAAAGGAACAATTAATGAACGCACCCGGATGTTTTATTATCTCTAAACCAACAAGATTACCATTTAGAAGGCTACGCTTCTCTAGAAAGAGATTCAGTAATCTTTCCTTAAAGACCTGTTTCTGCATCAATAGTTTTCCGCAAGAACCTCATAGTACGCCTGAGGATGCTTGCACGCAGGACATTCATTCGGTGCCTGCGCACTTTCAATCACATACCCGCAGTTAATACAGTGCCATTTCACCGTAGTGGATTTTTTCAATACCGTACCGTCAGAAATATTCTTGATAAGCGCACGATAGCGAGCTTCGTGGAACCTCTCCACCTTCGCGATCTGTTCGAATGAACGAGCCACTTCCGGCAACCCTTCCTCCTTCGCGGTCTTTGCAAAATCCTGATAGATCGCCGTCCACTCCATCTTCTCTCCTTCTGCGGCTGCTTCCAGATGACTCTTGGTATCTTTAATCATACCTGCGGGATACGTAGCGGTAATCTCCGCATCACCTCCTTCAAGATGTTTAAAGAAGACCTTGGCATGTTCTTTTTCATTCTCGGCAGTCTCGATGAAGATATTGGCGATCTGTTCATACCCTTCTTTCCTAGCAACAGAGGCAAAATAAGTATATCGGTTACGCGCCTGAGATTCTCCGGCAAATGCGGCAAGCAAATTTTTCTCCGTCTTGGTACCTTTTACTGATTGTGTCATCACCGCCTCCTTTTTAATGAGCAGACAACTTACGCGACTATAAAGGAGCGTAAGTTGTAGTGCCTAGTTATTGTATTCCTACACGTCTGGGAATTATTTTTGCACCTTAATCTATTATCTAGCGAAATCCCGCGTAAGCGGGAATCCTCAAGCCTACGAGAAGATTACAGAGAAATCTTCGAGTGCTTAGGCGAGGGTCTAATTCTGAATAATGACTCCCTCTATTTTTACATAAAATATATGATATACTATGCCTATGTATAAAACAACCCTTTTCGCGATCCTGCTTTTACTGCTCCCCGGAATAACAATCGCGCAAGACGCAAACGATGCGTTCTTACACGGATACGAACACACCAATGTCGTCTATTTCAACAGCAAGACTCGGCAACTGCGCTCCTTTCACACCTATACCCTTCAGAAAGAAAACGATCCGGGAAGACAACGCTACCGTTTAACTACCTTTGGCACCGGAGATTTCGACACCTTCTCCTATATTGACCTGGCAACGAGCGCGACGCTTGAAGTGCGTAATGGCATCGTACACACCCTTTATACCGAATATATTGCAAAGAGAAAGAACGGAAAACTTCTGCAAACACATACCAAGAAATTTGACTACGATAAAAAAACCATCACGTGGGAAGCATACAATTCAAAAGGAAAACTCCTGAAATCCATTATCTTCCCCCTCAAAGGAATCACCACTGACGACATCAGCCTGGTACATTTCTTGAAGTCCTTCATTACGGAACAAAAAAAACAGAAAACCGAAAACTTTTATTTTATCACGGACGAACCGCGGCTCTATAAATTAAGAATCAAAGTCCTGCCTCGTGAAACTCTAAGGACCCCCTTAGGCAAGAAAGAGGCGCTGCATCTACGTCTCACCATTGATGCGGGTTTCCTCGATAACCTGCTAGGCAGCCTTGCCCCGCATATCGACGTCTGGTTTGAAACAAAGCCTCCTTACGATTGGCTGCAATACAAAGGCCAGGAAACAGGAATGTGCTCGACACCGGTGATCGTCTATATTACCAGGCGTCTCTTTCAGATAGAATAATCCCCCTGCGCACTATTCCTTACCAATCCTTCTTTAAGCAATGCCGTCAGAATTACTTGAGCTTTTTCCGCAGGGACACCTAATGTGGCACTTATCTGTCTTCCCGTCTTCCCCGGAGTCTTAAGAAGTAATGTAAGTATTCTCCCGCGGATCTGACGACTCGACCCCTCAAATTGGCTTTGCCTCCGATAATGGAGACTACACCTGCCCGGGTTATCTGATTTTTGTTTAAGAAAAACTCCATAGTCCATAAGGGCATTATACCACTTTCGCGGGTTCTTATAATCCAGAGTTTCAGCCACAAAAGGAAGTAACTCCTGATCGCGCACTTGATCTTTCCCGCGGAAATAATGGTAAATATAAACGCTACGAATATTAGTCTCCAAAAAAACCACCGGTTGGTTAAACGCGAAGGCGCAGATCGAGGCTGCGGTAGCTTTCCCTATGCCGGGAAGAGTCTCCAATACCTCCTGACAAGAAGGAATCTTCCCTTTATATTCTGAGACTATTCTTTGCGCAAATCTTTTTAATAATAAAGCCCTGCGGTTATATCCCATACCCTGCCATACCTTAAGGATACTTTTTAAGGAAGCCCGCGCCAAAGATTCAATTGTAGGAAAACGCCGGACAAACAATGGATATTTTTGCAACACACGGCGCACTTGTGTCTGTTGGAGCATAATCTCCGAAACGACCACATGATAAGGATTTTTAGCCTTTCTCCAAGGCAGATCCCTGCCATAGAGATGAAAATAATCGTATACTATTTTCTGAAACGCTACTTTATTCATCTTCAAAAAAAGATTTCGGGAAGGATATTAAAGAGAACGCTCGATTCTTTGTAGTATCTTTTCTGCGGTTTTAGTATCAGGTTTGACTGCACCGACCCGCACCTCTACCTTCGTACGCGTATCGGTAATAAATCGCACATCGATCCAAATATTCTTTCCCTCACGGCTCTTACTTATAATCTGCGCGACTTCTTTCTCAACCGTCTCCTTAATAATATCGAACCTTAGCATGCGCAAGCTGGATTTAGCCGCGGATACCGTTCTGTCAAAAGGAGCCTGGAATTCTTGACTTAACTTTCCGGACAACCACACCGAAGTACCGGCACCCCCTGCCGCTCCTGCCAAAAGCAAGAAACAACCGCAGATATTAGTTAAAAGAAAAACGCCCGTAAATATCCCTATGAGATTCCTAAGTATCAACAAGACGCCTCCTTCTTATTGCATCTCCTGCGCAATCTGATACAGTATTCCACTGGCAATTGCACGTTTAGGCAGCATGAATTTTCGCGCAGAGATAGTAAGTTGGGTGGTTTTTGGAGTAAGCGCTTTAAACTTCAAAACAACTCCCGCTCCTTGGACTTCAGCATTAATAATTCCTCCCCTTTTGTTTTCTCTCCTGATCTCTCCTTGCCGTATAAGCAATTCTTTGCTAATTTC
>JAHISH010000286.1 GCA_018818365.1 Candidatus Omnitrophota bacterium
TTATATCCGATGATGCTTCTTTTGAGCAAGAAACTATTCGGTACCTTCGGTCCCCTCATTATTCTGCAGAAAATACTTCTCGCAGTTCTGATCCTTTCGTGGGGGATATTCCTCTTTTTTCGATATAGCGAGCTTGTTGCCTATGCCTTCATGTTCTTTGTTTCTATCGCACCGCTTTCAGTATTCTATGCCGCGGTGCTTTATCCGGATATACCCTATATCTTTTTCATTGCGTCATCGCTTCTTTTGTTGGTTGAAGGCATTCAGAAGCGTTCAATTATTCTGCCGCTATTTAGCGGGATTTTATTCGGATGCGGAGTGTACGCCCGAGGCCTTTATCTATTGCTGCCGTTTGTCCTTGTCGCCACGCTAGGAATCGGCGCGAAGAGAAAAATTTTTAATCTTGATTCACGGGGGTTATCGATATTTTTGTCTGTCTTTATTCTGATGGTTTCTCCCTGGTTGCTGCGCAACATAACTTGTGGGGTCTACGGTATGAATGCAATGTGGGGGTATACGTTAGGGTATACCTATGGGGAGCTGCCTTCTGGAGAGAGGTCTTTAAAGGATGATCCGCAGGCCTTGGCGTATGATGAATACGTGCGAAGGCGCGGCAGCGACGCAGGGACTAATGATTTCATCATGAGCCTGGTAGACCAGACGCATATCAGGTATGCAGAAGCGGATAAAATCGTGATCGGCATTGTATTGAAGAAGATGATTAGTCATCCGTGGCGTGTGGGACGTACGTTTATTCGGAATATCTGGGTTTTTCCTTCCAGGATTATGGGGGATTTTTTTAGGCCTTTCAGCGAAGAGATGCGGCATGATCCTTCTCTGTACCGTATCGCCTATCTTGGGCGTACTCCCGTAAGGCACCTGCTCGATGTTCTCTTTATGGCTATCGCGGTAGTAGGGGTAATCGCGCGCATAAGATTAAAGGATACATTTGCCTATGTGACGGCCGTTACTTTACTTTATGTCATGGCGGTGACGACGACCATTGTCTACTTCGATATACGCTACCGGGGAGTTGTTGACCTATTATTATACCCGTTTACCGTGTATGGGGTTATGGCGTTGCGCAGATTCCTTAAAAATATATTGAGTTTATCCTGAATGTTATATACAATAATGCGATGATTGTATCCGTGCATCAACCGCAGTATCTTCCGTGGTTGGGTTATTTTGACAAGATTGCGCAAAGCGACTGTTTCGTCTTTCTGGACCAGGTGCAATATAAGCACCGTGAATTCCAGAACCGCAATAAGATCCGTTCTCAAGACGGGTGGATGTGGCTGACGCTTCCGATCATCGTCAAAGAGAAGCGGCAGCAAAGAATTTGCGATTGCCGGATTGATAGTACGCGTGCCTGGCAAAGGCGGCATCTTAACAGCATACGATCATGCTACGGGAAAGCGCCGTTCTTTAAAGAATTCGAGGATTTCTTTGAGGGAACCTATTGCCGTTCCTGGGAAAGGTTTGTTGATTTGACGGTACACGGTATTACGTTCTTTCTAAAATCGTTATCAATTAGTACTCCTATTTATTTTGAATCAGAGTTGGGGATTACCACAAGTAGTACCGCGCGCATCATCGATATTTGTAAGAAGGTGGGGGCGACGGCCTATCTGTCGGGCGCAGGGGGAAGAGAGTATCTTCAGGAAGAGTTATTTGCGCAGGCAGGCATCCAACTTCGTTACCAGCAATTTTCGCATCCTTGCTACCATCAACAGTTCTGCACGCGGGAAGATGATTTTATCCCGTATATGTCCATCGTGGATTTATTGTGTAATGAGGGCACACTAAGCAAGGAGATATTAAAGATATGAATATACTCGCCATAGGATCGCATCCCGACGACATTGAATTCGGCTGCGGAGGGACTCTTCTTAAGTACAGCGGCACAGGCCATGCGGTATCGCTCTTGGTCCTTACTGACGGCAGTTACGGCGCAGACCCGCAGGTGCGCCGCCTGGAGCAAGAAGGATCAGCCCGTTTCATTGGGGCAAAGAATCTCTACTGGGGTGGATTCCGCGATACGGAATTAGTAGACAACCGTCAGCTTATCCTTAAGATAGAAGAGGTGATTGCATCTGTTCATCCGGATATCGTCTTTCTTAATTATCCCGATGATGTCCATCAGGACCACCGCGCTGCCGCCGAGGCAGGGATTTCCGCGACGCGTTACGTCAGGGAAGTTCTCTTTTTTGAAGTTCCCACCACCCAGCATTTCGGACCCGATATCTTTGTGGATATACAAGAGGTCTTAGAAAAGAAGCTTGCGCTTTTGAAGGTACATCTTTCTCAGGTAGATAGGACTAAGGTAGAGAGCCTTACTATCTTAGAGAGTGTCCAGTCCTGCGCGAATTTCCGAGGGTATCAGGGACGGGTGAAATATGCGGAGGGCTTTAAGGCCTTGCGTCTTTTGCGGGAGATCAAATAATAATGCCTTTGGTACTATTCCTTGCGGTCCCTTTGTTAAGTGTCCTGGTGTTGACACCGGCGGCAATGAGGATCGCGCATAGATTCGATATCTTAGATGTCCCTGGCCGCCGTAAGATCCATAAAAATGCCATTCCTTTGCTCGGAGGAGTGGCAATCTTTTGCGGGATACTTATCGGGATTCTCTTAGATACAAAGATATTTAATACAATCTGGCCGATCATAGTGGGTGCGATCGGGATTGTGATTGTGGGGGTGTTAGATGATATTAAAGGCCTGAGCGCGCAGTTCCGTTTGGTCTGCCAGTGTCTTATCGCAATCCTCCTGATAAAAAAGGGGATACACGTAAATTTCTTGCCGCCTACGTGGTGGGGAGATGTAGGGGAGATACTGATTACGGTAATCTGGATTGCCGGAGTCACCAGCGCCTATAACTATCTGGATGGCATGGATGGCTTAGCCAGCGGATCGGTGGTGATTAATCTCGTCTGTTTCTTCATTATCCTGTATTCTTCTCGCCAGGAAGCATTATTACGGTTGGTATTGATAATTATGGGCGCCTGCATAGGATTTCTCCCGTATAATCTCAAGAAAGCACGGATATTCTTAGGTGAAGCAGGCAGTACTCTTTTAGGGTTTTTACTGGCGACGATCGCCCTTGCAGGTAATTGGGCGCAGGATAATGTCGTCAAGATCAGTATCCCCATATTGATTCTGGGGGTCCCGATCTTCGATATGATCTTTACCACCATACTGCGTATCAAAGAGGAGAAGGTGAAGAGCATGGTCGAATGGCTCCAATACGGAGGCAAGGATCATTTTCACCATTATCTGGTCGATCTGGGGCTGTCTCCTTTCGGCGCGGTAGTATTTATTTTTCTTATTACTCTTTCCATGGGGATAAGTGCCATCATGGTCAGTAACGATCAAGCCGTTGAAGCCTTTCTTACCTTATCGCAGGCAGCGATCATATTCGGGGTCTTTGCCACCCTTCTGGTCGTTGGTAAGAAACGGCATAGCGGATGGCGTAAGGGGGCTTCATGAAGAAGAAGTGGTTTGTGTTTATTCCTCTGGCGATTATCCTCGCCGTAAACTTGTATTTTCGCTGTTTCCCGGTATATTTCCCTCAGTTCAAGCTTCAGGCGAAGAGTATTGTCGATAATATGATCACGCAGCGGGCAGCCTCAGAGATTTTCAAGAAGTTTCCGCAATTTTACGGGCCGGCCAGAGACCGACTCATTAAATCAAGAGTCGCGGAATATCAGAAATCCAACAAAGCAAATTGGCAAACGCAGATCAATGATATATACCGTAGCTTAAAAGACAAATACCAGGACGCTGAGGGACGGACCTACATGATGGAGTTAGATTGCTGGCATTGGTCGCGGTATGTGGAGAATGTGCTCAAGACTGGCCGCCCCGGGGATCAAGTCATTAATGGAAGGCAAGTAGATACCTTTATGCTTGCGCCCAACGGTCATGATATGCTCGGCGATAACTTCTTCTACTATATTTCGGCCTTCTGCTACCGGGTTTTCTCCCTCATAAAAATAGTGCCTTTATTTACCTTCCTTTATTATCTCCCGCTTTTCTTTGCCGCGGTATTTATTTCCATAATATATCTTTTGACCTTGCGCCACGGCGGCTATTTAGGCGCGGTTGTCAGTTCTTTGTTTATTGGCCTGGCCCCGATACTCTTGCCGCGCAGCTGCGCTGGCTGGTTTGACCGGGATGTTTTGACTCTGCTTTTCCCGTTAGCAATAGTCTGGTCGTATACGCGCGTGTGGGCCTCAAGCTCTTTGCGTCACCGCAACATTTGGATTTGCGCGACCGCCTTTTTGACCGCGGTATTCTCCGCTACCTGGACGCAATGGTGGTTTATTCTTGCGGTTATTATCTTCTACGAAAGTATCGTGGTAGGATTCCATGGTTTCCGTACGTTCGTCTTTAAAAAAGAGAATACAGGAGTAATGAAGGCGCATCTTATCTCTATAGGCCTTTATGCGGGGCTTACGTTAGTATGGATACTTATCCTGGCCGGCACAGGACCGCTTGAGCCTCTCTACGAGCATATCCGGCTTATTATTACTCTGAATAAGCCGTTGATGGCTTCGATTTGGCCGAATGTCTATTCTACGGTCGGAGAGTTACGGTCGGCGAACCCGAAAGAGATCGCCAATTCTATGGGGAGTATTTATATCTTTTGGTTCGGAGTGGTCTCTCTTTTTCTACTTACATTCTACGCGGTTACTACCCCGCGTTTTAGTGCCGAGAAGCGCACGGCAGTCTTTATCTTTACGGTATGGTTTTTTTCCATGCTGTACGCCAGTTTCCGAGGAGTGCGTTTTGTGATGTTCCTTCTGGTTCCTTTGGGTATTTGTTTAGGGTGGATGATCGATGAGATCTACCATTATTGCAGGAGAAAGAAAAATATGCTGGGTACCGTAGCGGTGGTGGCGGCAGTAGTTGTTTACAGCACATTTTCTCTTTCCAAGGCAAACAAAACAGCCAAGTCAATATTCCCTCTGATGGATGATACCTGGTATAAAGTTTTGAATATCATAAATGAGAAGACTCCGCAAGAGGCCATTATTAACTCCTGGTGGGATTTCGGCGATTGGTTTAAGGTGGTGGCGCGCCGGCGCGTGATCTTCGACGGACAAAGTCAGTTTACGCCGCAGGCGCACTGGATGGCTAAGATTATTCTTTCGGGAGATGAAGAGAAGGCAGTCCGCATCCTGAGGATGCTTAATAACGGAGGCAACCGTGCCTATGATATTATCCATACGTATATCAAAGAACCCCTGCAGGCAGTGCTTCTTTTGGATAATATCTTATCGCTATCTCCTGATGACGTGAAGAAGTCCTTACAGCAGTATCTTCCTCCTCTTGCCGTTGAAGAGGTAATGCGGCTTTTCTTTAATGATCCGCCACCCGCAGTCTTTGTGGTGGATAACTCTATGCAGCCGAAAATGGGGGCAATTTCGTATCTGGGGAATTGGGATTTTTCAAAGGTCTATATTGCCCAGAATATGAATATGAAGGAGAAGGGATTGATCCTTGAGCGCTTAAAGAAACTTGGGTGCAATGAGGCAGCGGTAGAGAGATTCTATCAGGAGAAATTTATCATCTCCGACAAAGAAATGGATGAATGGTTATCCCATCGGGTGCTATTTTATAGCGGAATAGTCAACGCCCAAGAACGAGAGGGGCTTGTCTATTTTGAAAATGGGTTTGTGTATGACCCCAAAGCACATACCATCCGCTCCAA
>JAHISH010000287.1 GCA_018818365.1 Candidatus Omnitrophota bacterium
CAATCTTAAGCTGCGCGAAATCCCTCAAGATATCCGACATCAACAATTTCCCGATGCAAATAGTCGTATCGAAGATATACTCGATAACCGGCGTAAGAAGCGGATCCTGCACGCGCTCAAAGCCTATAGGATTGACAATCTGTGAATGCACAAAAACGGGGATATTTCTCTTATCGGCCATTTTGTATATCGGCACAAACATCTCGTTATCTAAATAGACACCCTCATAACTACTGGCCAAAGAAACCGCCTTAAAACCCATATCGAGCGCACGCGTAAGCTCTTCCCCCATTTCATCAGAATTCCCGACGGGCAAGATCGCCGCACCGATAAATTCTTTCGGATAACGCTTCAAGATGCCTGCCACGGTATCATTATACACCCTGGCTACCGCGCGCACACTCCCCATCTTCAGATGCGCGTCAGACGTCGGATAGCTTAACACCGCTTGGTCTATTCCGGCATCCTTCATCATCTTCACCTGCGCTTCAATATCTCCCCACCCCTTATGAAAAAAATGGGCATTAGAGATTATCTGGTCAGGCAACCAATGGCTGTGGGCGTCGATGATCCTCATATTGTGCGCATGAATTCCGTTACTTTTTCCTTTAACAATCCTTCAGATTCAAAAAAATTGCTATTGTGAGCTCCGCGTATCTCCAAGAATTCCTTGGGGCCTGCGGCACCATCAAAAAGTTTCTTTCCTAAAAGAAACGGGACCACTTCGTCGTTACTGCTGTGAATAAAAAGCTTAGGGATCGTACATGCACGCATTTTATTCTCGGAATCAAAGCGGCTGGCAAATATCCACGGAGGAAGAAACGGATATATGCGCGTTGCCATATCCCGGGCACTGTTAAACGTGCTATCAACGATCAGTGCCCCCAAGGGAAACCTGCACGCTAAATCAATAATCACCGCTCCCCCCAAGGATTCGCCGTATCCTATGATCTTTTCGGCCGGAACGCCTCGGGAAATAAGTACCCCATAGGCTCCCTCTACATCGCGATAGAGCCCCTCTTCAAAAGGAGAACCCTTACTTTTTCCGTATCCGCGGTAATCGAAGACAAAGACGTCGTACCCTTTATCATGGAAAAACTTCACCTTGTCCAAGCGGTGGCTGAGATTCCCCGCATTGCCGTGGCAAAAAAGCACTGTCCCCCGAGAATTCGTCGAGGGGACAAGCCAGCCATGAAGCGTAATTCCGTCGGTAGCCTTAAAGAAAATATCCTCGTACGTAAGTCCATAGGCCTGCGGGTTATACTCCATTTCTTTCATAGGATGATACAACGTTCTGCGTTCGATATACCGCAGATATTGTATCAACCCGATAACTCCCACAATGACCAATAGGATTATACGTACCATCAAAAACTTCCTCATCTAAACCTTCTGTTGCCGCTCTTCTAAGATCCTCTTGATCATCTCCTGCTCGTAGGCGGCTTTAATCTCTCGTAACCCATTCTTCCCTGCTTCTTTGATCACCGCCTTCTCAATAGCCTTAAGCTTGATAACCAGAAACAGGTATTCCGGCTTAAACGCACCATTCTCGCACTTAAGCGCAATTCCGTTCTTCTCTTTATTCCGGATATAGCTTTCAAAATCCTTTATAAAGGGCGCAGCGACCTTCTTAGTATCACGCCTGCGTAATTCTTTAAGCAAAAAGCGGTCGATATCGATCTGGGTGAATTTACGCTCGACCTTATCCAGCGCCTCCTTGGTCGTCTTATACAGCCAGATCAAATACCGTTTCCGCAGACTCTTTATATCGCTTTTTTCCATAGTGATTATGAAAGTTCAACCGTATCAAAATAAAGAATACCTTCTGCTTCCGGAAGCGGCTCGAACTGAAAACTTTTCAGGGGGAAGTCTATCGCCTCGTTCTTGTCTGCTGAATCCGGCTGCCAATCAGAACGCGCAAAGAATTGCTCAAAAGGACACACGACTTTCTTCCACCCTTTAAAATTATCTTCCACAAAGAAACGCCACATTTCATTTCCGTTATCTTTGACATCAAAGGCAACCTGCGCCTTGGAATCCTGCCCGTACATATAAAAGGTAAGGGATTTATACGAATCCCAGGCGATCTCTTCTGGTTTGAGAAGCCAGCAGGAGTTTTTGGCATCCAGGCCCAAGCCTCTTGCCACGTACATATATCCTCCGGAGATCGCGTCATAGGTTACTTTTAGAGATTGCGCACCCGTATTCTTAATCTGCGCATCCGCAACTACCTGCACCGCAGAGCCATTTCCCGCGCCGAAATCGACTGTTCCCTCCGGCCCGCCGGAAATAACCCCTTCAAAATCGTCAAGCAAAAGAGGCTGCGTTTGCGCCCAACCGGCAACGGTAAAGAAAAGCGCACACATCATTATGAGAGTAAAAATTTTCATACCTACCTCCTTGTCGTGCGTTACGATTTAGGATGATCCTGTTTATACGGTATTACCGGCGCGGTCCAAGGAGTCTGCTGATTAATTACCGCAATCTCCAACGGACATACATTTGCCGGAACAGTCAAGGCAAACCGTACCGCACTTTCGATTGCTTCCGTGGTCATTAGACGAGAGTGATCTGCGGTAACCTCCTGCAACTTTCCGGTCAAATCCGTATCAGTGACGCCGGGAAGTATCGAGGTAACTTTTATACCCTGGTCACGCAACTCCCAAAAAAGCCCCTTGGAGAATGCGCGTAAACCGACTTTAAGAGAACTATACACGATAAAACTTCGGGGGACCGGATCGCAAAGAGTAGACCCTGAGACCATATTGATGATCGCGCCGGATTTCTTTTGTATCATATCATTGATCACCAGGCGAATCAAGCGCACATACCCTAGATAATTAGTATGCGCCAACTTCTCAAAGTCATCAATAGGCTGTTTTTCAAAAGGATACTGGCTGGAAACCCCCGCATTATTAATGAGAATATCGATGCGGCCAAATTTCTCTTTTGTCTTATTCACCAGATTCTCCAGGTCTTGGAGTTTTGTCACATCACACGGAACCGTCAAGACCTCTACGTTATATTTCTTCGCAATCTCTGCTGCGGTCTCTTGCAAAGGGCCCTCCTGTCGTGCAGCCAGCGCAAGATCAATCCCTAATCCTGCAGCGGTAGAGGCGATCGCCTTACCTATCCCCCTGCTTGCGCCGGTGACAATCGCAACTTTTCCTTTTAATTCTGGACTCATGGAAGCTCCTTTCGTACGCTACGCCGGCTGTCGCACCAGCGTGCCAATGAACAACACCACTAAACCAACCCCTAAGACTAAAAAACCAAGAGTAAAACTTTTCTGCAGAACCACGCCTGCCAAAGCCGCGCCGATTCCTCCGGAGAGAAAACGAACGCTACTATTCAGGCTTGCCGCCTCATTTAAAAATTCACCGGGAAGATCGGTTAGTTTCGTAGAAAGCCCGGAGTGGTTAAAGGTCCACCCTAATCCCCAGACTATCATTAAGAAGAAGAGCACCCATAAGGGGAGCTTCAGTACCAATAAGAAGACGCTTATAATCATCAGCGCAATACCGATATTTACTATCCGTTTCCTTCCCCACGTATCCGCAAAAAAACCTCCCAGTACTTCCCCGAAAATCCCGCTGAGGCTGGTGACCGTCACCAACATACTGATAATAAATTGGCCAAAACCATACCGTTGGGCAAAATATACCCCCAGCCACTGCTGGACCCCATGATAAATGAAACTGATCAAGAAAATATAGGCAAAGAGCGATGAGATCGCCTTCGAGCGAAGCGCGCCCCAATAATTTACCGATGATCCGCCGCAAATCGCTTTAAAACTAGGAAGATAATAATACATATGGATCCAAAGCAGAATCCCGAATATCCCAGGGATTAAAAAAATAAGCCGCCAGGAAATAATCCCGCTTAAGAATAATCCTGCGAGAGACGCAGCAAAAGTAGCGCTAAAGAATATGCCGACTAACCTCCCGCGGTTCTTCTCTTTAGCATTCCGGGCAACCAAGATTAAAACTAACGGGATGACTGAGGCGCCGAAAATCCCCATTAAGAAACGGGCACCTAAGAGTACCCCTATATTCTTGGCGGAAGCTGCCAGAAGATTTGCCAGACAAAACAATAAAAAACAAATCAGCTCTATTCGTTTGGCGTCAAAGAACTTTACCAGGGGGCCGTAAATAAGCGCCGCCACCCCGTACGAAAGCATATATACCCAGACAATCTTCCCTGCAAGAAAATGGGATACTCCAAATTCTTGCGCGATCGAAGGCACCAATGCCGCGCAGGCCGCGACATTAAAGGAGAGCGTTGCCCCCGCCAGACACAAGATCCAGAAGACCGTCCTCGTCACTTGGCTTTTTCCTGCTCGATGATCTTCTTAAAAAGCTGAAGATTTTCTTTGGAGTGAGTATTGATAAACCCTTCTACCTGTTCATCATTGAATTTTGCTTTTGCGTCCATTTGAAAATGCTGGATCCAGGTAAGTTCTACCCCTTCAGGTTTGGGCGTATAGAGCCATATGATCTTCATATAGATAAAGGGAAATTTCGGCTCTTGCCGCTGGGCATAGGCAAAATAATGCTCCTTGTCTAAAAGACGCCAGGACTGCCATGATTTTCCTTCATCGTCCGTGAGACGAAACGTTATCTCATTGCCTTCGCGGTTAGTTACTTCCGCCTTCTGGTATTCACCTCCAAATAGCTCAGTCCAACGGGGGATATCGTTTGAAATATCGAAAACTAATTCATACGGCGCATCGATAATAATTGAATTACAGGTGTGTCCCATATGCTGCCTCCTTTTTTTACTTTCCCGCAAGGCTTAAGAGTATTGCCAAATCATCTTTCGCGCGCAAGGCATGCGGCGCATTTTTTGGCATAAAGATCAGTACCCCCGGCTTCATGGTGATCTTTTTTCTGCCTAAGTAAAAGACCCCTCTCCCCTTTAATACCGTGACCGCTGCTTCCCGGGTCGAGGTATGCGCCAAGATATCCGTCCCCTTTGCCAGACACATCAAGGTGAGGTTAAAAACTTGCGTCTTTACTAACACTTTGCTGAAAACCCCCTCCCTCGGAAATTCCATCAACGGTGCCAAATCGCCATACCACGCCGGAGTCTTACTTTTGGTAAATTTTTTCATCTATCACCTCTCCTGATTCGTTATAGGTCTTTTCGTGCGTAAGCTTCCCATGGAGATATATCCATTCGGTTTTAAGCGCGCCGTCTTCATAATACGTCCGGCTGATACCATCAGGCATCCCGTTTTTATACGTGGTCTCTGCGCCTAAGACTCCTCCCGGATAATATTGGCGCACCACTCCGTCCAAGGCCTTGCCCTGATCGTCGAATTCCTTTAGACTTATGAATTTACCGTCTTTATAGATACTCTCAAGCTGTACGTTGCCGTTTTCAAAGAATACGCGCCCTGGCCCATCGCGCTTTCCGTTACGGTAATTGCGTTCCGCGGCAATAATCCCGCTCTCAAAATATTCCCTGGTAAAACCGTCAAGGACTCCTTCTTTAACGCTGATCTCTGTTTTAATTTTATCGTTGAGATAATATTCCTTAATGATACTATGGACCGAAGAAGCTTTTTCGGCGCAAAGAATTATCTCCTGGGGGACCAAGAGCATATGTACAAGAACAAGCGAAGCGTAAATAATAAGTGTATTGCGAGTGGGGATTTTCGGCATACGTCGTTTTTGCGTATTACGCAAACAGCGCTACTACCCGTGCCCAGGCAGCACCGACATCTTTGATCTTAACCGGAAAACAAGCAATCTGAAAACCGCGGGCAGGAAGCGTATCGAGGTTCGTAAGACGTTCAATATGTGCGTATTCGCGCTTTCTGCCGAAGAAATGCGCTGGCCAAAGATAGCGGGAATCGTGCGTACGCAAGAAATCTTGCATCATAAATTTATACGGGCGATCAAACCCCAAAGTATCTACCCCGATAATCTTTACCTGCGCGTCCAAAATAAATCCAATTGCCTCCGGGGAAACCCCCGGATAGTTACTTAAATACTCTCTTGTGCCGAAAAATTTATCCGCGCCCGTATGCAAAAGCACGATATCGCCGGGCTTTAAAGTATACTTTATTTTTTCAAGCGCCTCTTGAATGTCCTCTTTAGAGATCACCTCTCCCGGCTTCTTGCCGGTAAGATCTAATACCACTCCCGGCCCCAAGCACCACTCCAAGGGAAGCTCATTAATGGTCTTGGATGGCCTTCCTTCCGAATGCGTCCCGTAATGAAAAGAATAATCGATGTGGGTGCCGATATGCACCGGACAGTGCACGGTCTCTAAAGAAAGGAACTCTTCGTCGGGGAGATCCTGCGGTTTAATGAGGCGCCGGCCAAGTAAAAATGCAATTCTGCCCTGCAAGGTGCGCTTCATCATCACCCAGTTAAGGTGCTGCACCCCTTCTTTATGCCCCAGGCGTTCGATACCGAACGGGTGTACTTCGGGGGTGCGTTCATCAATAGAGAGACTTAGATCAACAATCCTCATTTCTGGGGAGTAAGTTTACCGTTTATTACTTTTTCAATATCGTTGAGGGTGGAAAGTTTGGTGACCTCTTTAGGGCTAATCTTTGTGCCAAAGGCTTTTTCTAATGCGATGACCGTCTCCACCATCTCCGTGGAGTCAACACCA
>JAHISH010000288.1 GCA_018818365.1 Candidatus Omnitrophota bacterium
TACGTCACCTCCTCTTTCGTTTATTATAGCCTAACCCCTTGTACTGTCAAGGAATATGTCTATACGGTGGTTCTTCCCGGAGCTAAGTTTGAGAATAGTCTCCCGGGAAATAAGCGTATATTTCCTATCCACTACAGGGATCGCTTGCCCATCAAGGCTTACTTTGACGATAGAATACTTCCCCCACTCTAACCGGTGATGGTTAATAAAATTGACCGTAAGCTTCCTTCCGGAAAAGTTGCGTTGAATGGTCAAAGTAGTACTATGTAAAAATTGCGCGGCGGTCAATTTCGGCTCAAGGCACAGGTCCCCGTCTTTGCCTCTTACCCCATACACCTGAGAGATAAGGGTCAACACATACCAGCTGGCAGAGCCGGTCAGATACATATACATGCCCGTGCCCTCATTATTGAAATATTCCGGAAGGCAGGGGTATATCTTACTATTGGGAATATTCTTCGCCATACGATAGAGCGAATCAAAGACCTGCCACCCTTCTTTGACTAACCCGCGGGAATATAGCGCATACGCACACATCACCGCCATATGATTAAAGAACGCTCCGTTCTCCTTATCCCCATAGACAAAAGAAAACGCACGTCCCAAATGATGCTGCTCCTCTTTAAAATCGGTATTGAGCCGAAATCCTTTATGTTTCTTATCGCCAAGATACCGCACAATACTGCGAAAGGCCGTCTGGGCCTGTGTAGTATCCGCAACCCCGCTCATGATCGGAAATACCTGAGAGGCAAGCATCATCCGCACCACTCCTGCGCGTCTGCCCTCCACCCTCCTGCAGAGATTATCGTAGTACCCGTTGAAGAAACCTTCTTTAAGCCATTCATTTTTACGTATATGCGCAGCCATCCACGCGGACTTTGTGCGTAAATTATGTGCGACCGTACCGGCATCAAGGGTTACCTTCTTTCCGGAAACGGTCTTCTTGGTATCCCGCAAATATTCATCGAGAACTTTATTCTTCTGCGTGACCGAACGATAATCTCCGGCTCGCAACAGAATAGTCAATTCGTGCGCAAGCTCGACTTTCTTGGTGCGGGATTTCTCCAGGAACTTTGCCAGAAGGTTAAGGGTATAGGAGTACATTGCGCTAAAGGCGACGCTCTCGCCATTCTCCTTTGCCATATCCAAACCGTCATTCCAATCCGCTCCTTCCAAACGTACGTGGTTATGCCTTCCCACATGATAGAAGGCAACCAAGTTCTGTGCCAAAAGATGCTCGAATACCGTCCCCCGATATACTTTTCCATCGGGACTCTTGAGCTTCTGCCCATCTGCAAGAGTCCACTCAAAGTCCCGCTCCCTCCCCCGGCAGAGTTGATGATTACGAAAATACGCGGCCTTTTCAAAAAGGATCGAATAATCCCCCGTCTCGTGAAGGTATAGGTCCAGCGTCAATAGCGGCCAGATGCCGTGGTCCATCCAGACACGTGAGATGTTGTTACGGTCAGAGACAAACTCTCCTTGTTGCGTACCGATAATGGTGGCATTGGAGCCGTCGATTCTTACCCCTGAGAAATTATTGATAAAAATAGCGCGTAGTTTCTCGACATCGCCGCTATTAAGGATAAGCCCCAAGCAATCCTGCCAAAGGTCACGCCATCCGCGTCCTCCTTTTCCGTAATCAAAATCAGGGAGAAAAGAACATCCATACATCTTGCGCAGGATCGGCTGGATGCTGACCCAACGGTACCAATTATCAAAAACAGGGTCTGCGGTAGTAACGCGTATCTGCTGGCTCGCCCCTACCCAGTATTTCTTTGTTTCCTTATGCGCGTCAATGACCTTCTTCGGGGTATTGAATTTCCGGAATATCTTTCTAATCGCGCTCCCCTGCTGAGTAACCCCCATAAGAATAATATAGGTTTTACGCTGGCCGGGCGAAAGAGATACCCTCTTAAAACGCAACGCTCCCATCGGCTCCTTCCCTTGAATAGGTGCATTGGGAGGAGTGCGGTTGTGGATCACGCTCTCAGGCGCTTCCAAATCTCCCCTTTCTCCGCAGAACAGTTCTTGTGTGGGAAACACATATTCGGGAGGCCTTCCCTTTTCATCGCACCCTAGCACAAAAAATGAGGTGGTATTCGGATGATGCCCTGATTCGTTAAAAAGCAGCGTCGGTTTAACGATGACGCCGAAAGGATCGCGCTGAACGCGTTGAAGAAGTGAGGTCACGTGGCGATGGTCGCGGATATTCTCCGCGCTTCGGCAAAAAAGCGGAATGGCCGCGGTAGGAGTTATCTCTATAGTGGTAGAAGTAATATTGGTAAGCACCACCTGCATGATCTCGACGGGATCATTGCCGGAGGGGACAAATGAAAGGATCTCTGCGGAAGTACCGATCCTTTGATTCTTCCTGTGTATCGTATGCCAGAGCAGGCCTGCCCGGATGCCACACTCTTCTTTCCGAGTATCTTCCGCCAGTTTAGAAACTCCGGTAGCTGACCATATCCTTTTTTTATCACGGTACACCCAGAAATTCCGTGAGGCGCGCGATACGGCCAGGTCGATACGCGACGCAGGGATAAGCAAGAACGTATGCTGCCCGGTTTTACTATCCCCGTGCAATGTCGGGCTTACTGAAGACATGACCGCCTCATTGACAAGAGGGAAATAGAGGCCGGCAGTACAATCTGCGGCATCGATCGAGAAGCTTCCCTCGGAATCAATAAATCGCCACTTCTGTTCTTTCATGCCTTTATATGCCCTCTAAAAAATGTTCCCCTCCATACAATGTCCTGGCATCAAAGGATTTGTAATAACGATAGGCGAGAAAATAAAAAAGGGGGGATCTCCTCTGGAGATTATCCATCGCCAAATGGACCGCGAGACTAAAGGTGGCTACTAAAAGATGCGTTGAGTGCAACAGATTGCTTGCGATAGTCAGAATAATTACGATCTCCCACGAATGCAGAAAAATATAGATTTTCCCCGAACGCAGGTATTGACAGGTAAAAAAATCCCTCGCCCTGAAAGAACCCTTAAAATAAAAGAAGTAGTCGATAAAGTGGTCGATATCGACCAGGATCCCTCCGATAACTACCATTACGATAAAAGATGCTTCTTGCGTCTTCGAATATACCCAGACGCAGAGTAAGGATGTAACCAGAAAATGCGCGATGATATCTAACGCAACCCGTATCTCTTTTTTAAGCATAGCCTACTTAGTAAAAACCCGCCCACGAGAGGCGGGGTATAGGAATTATAAACCCCTCTTTACTATCTTCTCTCTTTTTCTTTTTTTCATTATATTATCTATTATTTATAGTTGCAACCATTTCTTTTTGTTGGTTATTTATGCGGCGATGGTTTGGGGGGATTTCGTAGACACAACACAAATAAACCGTAGAAAACAAAAAAGCGGAGGCTCTATATTCCTAGAATCTCCGCTTTCTCGTTTATCTGGTCCCATTCGCTTAACGCTCACGGGATTTCACTAAATGCGCCTTACCGCTTTATTGTGTTCAAGTTGGCCGACTGCGCGAGCGCTTCGTCGGCACTTCCCTATATGCCGCCCTTCGGTCGGCGTATATAGGTGGTTGCGCGAATCAGTATAAGAAATAACTATATCTCTTTCTAAGTATGGCCTAATTATACAGTACAAGCCTTAAATATCAAGGAATTTCTTTGTTTTAGAGATAAAGTTAGCAATATTATGTCCGTTTTGTCCGGTCTTTTTAAGTCGAAAATAGCGTAACCTCTTGCAATGTTTAAAGTAAAAGATGTCTATCCATCAAAGGTGGACATCTTGCTCGCGCATTTCAAGGCTTTCTTTAAACCCTTCTCTGAATTCGTCTCTGAGATCAAGGCCTCTCTTTTTTAACATACTTTTAATTTCTTCGGCATTTATTTTAGGAGCTTTATAGGTAGCGGAATACCTCTCTACGAATTTCTTTATTCTATTACTACAGTAAGGAGATATAACAAAACGTTCGGCCATATAGACCGATCTACGGTTAATCTCATTAATATAACAAGCATCCACTCGATCTACGGGACCAAGCGGATTTCGATCTAAATGCAAACATATCTTCGGAGACAAAGGGAATGTTAACTGTACCGTAGGTAATCCTAAACCGCCGCCAAAGATTACCTGATTATTCGGAAGAGGCGTAAAGATTGTAACCGGGGCATCGGAGGTAATGAAAAAATGCTCTTTAGTAGCTATAAGAACATGCCAATCTAAACCAACAATCTTCCGGTGAAGTACTTCAGCAAAAAGCAAGCTCTCTCCGATAGCGTGCTTTTCATTAACCTCGACATAAACTCCTCTCTTCGGATCATTCATTACCTGAAGAAAATCATCATAAGAAAGTTTTGGTTCTTTATCTTCTTTTTGCGAGAATTTTTCATATAGTTTCCTTGATTCCACAGAATCTTTAGCTACTTCCTTAACTTGATCAAGCACATAGTCAACTCCCGCCTCATCCATTTCCTTAATAACTTGGACAGAACGCGGACTTCGACAATATGTGAACGCAATAAACATTGCTAAGAATTCTTTATTCACCTTATGCAAGCAATCGGGATGAGCAATTATCCAATCTAGCGCGGGTTTTGCCCACCCCTCTATAATAGAAAAGAATTCTTCGGCTCTCCGATCCCTCTCCCCTTTGTCATCCGGCTCGGAGAGATAATAATCACCTATAACAGCGGTATTAACCGGTGGCTGGGGTCGAACGTCAGCGTCTTTTTTATCATACACCCAGAAAAGACTCGAGCCCGGCTGCAAGAAATAGTTTAAATAGAACTGTGGAACAGTATGACAACGAATAGTGGCCATTTTACCCCATTAAAAAACCTTCATCGGAAACTTATCCCAATAAAGGTTATAATATAACGATGCTCGAAGCTTATTTCCAGCACAAACGCGGCTTCAGATCATGCAATTGATTAAAAGCCACTTTCTTATCGTGTTGAAGCCGGCCAAGCACAATGCCAGGGGCGATTCCCATATCGGCTGCAAATCTTAATATTGCAGAGCGATTAAACGCACCTTTATTGATAAAAACCTCGTAATCTGATCTTGGAACCAAAAAATCCTCTGCAAAGAAATCTGCTTCTTGCTCCCTATCACTATCTGACTTAAATTTTTCATATTCAATAAACATATCCTTTTTCCCGTGCAAAAGAATATGTGCAGCTTCATGGAAAAAAGAAAACCAAAGTATATCAACGCATTTCTGGAACAACGATAGCTGAAGAACCGCTTTGTCTCTTAACCATTTCGTTGCACCGTTTACCCTCAAATTAGGCAACTCTTGGACGATAACAAGGGCTACGCCGCTATCAGCGCACAGCTTCTTCCAATCTTCAAAGATAGCAGGTACGTTCTTTGTTGTCATTTCCCTGATTTCTGAAAGAGCTCCTTTGAATTTAGTCCTATCATAAGCACTACAAGAAACTGCCTGAGCATCAATCTCTCCTTTTCTAAGCCACGCACAGACTGCCCAAGGATTACTTTTAAGCTTCTTGGATTGCCGGAAAATAACTTCAGGATATCCCACAGCCAATTCCTTTGGGCTTGCCACGCCAAAGAATGATAGAACTTCCTGCAGTTGCTCTACAGGCGTTGGCATTCTCCTTATCCATTCATTAGAAATAATATCTTCGACGGGTAACTGTTTAAGCCAATTCAATTCTGATTCGAGATTCTTAGTATCTTCAATCCTCGCCAAAGCTTCTCCATAATTTTTCTCGAGATTATTCCAGAAATCGGCAGACATCCCGAGAACTTTTTCAAACTGCAAAGCCGTCTCATAAGTAATGGCCTGCTTACCCTGAATAATATTATTGATGGTCTTCAAGGGCCTGCCCGAGCGTTCTGCAAGCTGGACTTGAGACATCCCAAGATGCTCAAGCATTTCACTAACCGTTAACCCCGGAGCAACTGCATAATTCGGCTTGAACTTTAAATCTTTATTAATCGCCATAATTAATCGGAATGGTAATCTGTAACTTCTACCACGCAAACCTCGGTAACTCCAGCCA
>JAHISH010000289.1 GCA_018818365.1 Candidatus Omnitrophota bacterium
GTTGCTTCTTCAATTCCCGCTTCAGGAAGGATAATGGCGAACTCTTCCCCGCCGTAGCGCGCGGCAATATCGACATCGCGCACGCTCAGGCGATAGATCTTCGCGGTCTCAATCAGCACAATATCGCCTTCCTGATGGCCGTAGGTATCGTTGAATTTCTTGAAATGGTCGATATCGGACATGATCAAAGAAACTTGATGGTTGAACTTTGCGGCGCGCAGGATCTCTTCATCTAGACGCTGCTGGAAATAACGGTGGATACGAAGCTGGGTGAGCCCGTCGGTAATCGCCAAGTGGTACAGTCGGGCGTTATATATGGTGATCGCCGCCTGGTTAGCTAAGGTCGAGAGCAAGTCCACATCTTCTTCGGTGAATTTCCCGCCCTTTTTCTTATTGGTAAGATTCACCACACCGATTACTTCCTCATTGGCAATCAAAGGCATACAGAGAATAGAGTCCACAAAGGAGCCGGACGATTTCTTAAAGCGGTTATCGTCCTTGGTTTCATTGACCAGCATATACTGCTTGGTCTCCGCGACTTTACCGGCGATCCCCTCTCCCACCTTAATGCGGGTACACTCCATCGCCCCCTTATTGATCTTTTCTTCTACTTCCGGAGGCACCCCTCGAACCACATGCACCACCAGCTCTTGGGTGGGAGGATCTAAAAGCATCAATGATGCCTTCTGCGCGTCCACCGCATCACGGGACTTATCTAAAATGAAAAGCAATATTTTCTTGAGGTCACTGGCGAAATTTAAGGCCTTACTGACGCTATAGAGAATAGAGAGATTCTCCATCTTTTTTGCCAATTCCGCCGAAGCCCGCTCTTTCTGCTCATCCAGAAGCGCGCTCTCCAATGCCACCGCAGCCTGGTTGCCTAGCTGAAGGATAAAGCTCAACTCCGTCTCCTGGTAGATCTCTCCGTCATTCTTACGGCCCAGCGTCAAGACTCCGATCAGGATATTCTTCACAATCAGCGGCACCCATATCTGCGAATCAAGCTTCTCCAATCCCCATTTCTTTATTACGGATTCGAAACGATACTTGCCGAAAGAATCTACAATAGGGAACGGCTCTCCGCTATTTAATATCTGCCAGAATAACCCTTCTTCTCTTTTAAATTGCATCTGGCCAATCACCTTCGGATCGACTCCTATTCCTTTAACCGCCTTAAAGGTCTCATCCTTCTCGTCATAAAGGAAAAGAACGCAATTTGAAGAGTCGCTTGCCTCATGAACGCTTGAGAGAAACACATAGCTTAACTCGTCTATTTTCTGAATAGAGAGCAGCGATTTGCCCATCTGGGAAAGGGTAAAGAAATCGAAGACCTGTTTTTCTAATTTTGCGATTTGTTCGGGTTTGAAATTGGCGCAGACCTTCGAATCATCTAAGACTTCATAAGAGCCGGCGGGCAGTTGTGTGAGGATTTCAGGAGATACGGAAATAATCGTCTTGTCTTTGTTCTGTGTCATATCGATGGCAATTTGATCGCGTAGTAAAGCCCCACTTCAAGGGTACGTTTAACGCTCTCAAAGCGTGATCCTTCGCCTAGGCTCACCGCCTCTCCTCAGGATGAAACCGATAGGGAGAGAAACTCTCGCAACGGTTTCAATTTTATCAGATTCTACGGAACTGCGCAATAAATCTTTTATAGGCCTCGAATGAAGGCTTTAAAGAAAAATCCCCACGCACTAAACCTAAATAATCTATCCCATCATGCCAATGATCCTGGCAATCGCGAAAGAACGCCCAGAAGACCTTCTCTACCTGAACGTGGCTAAAGAGCGTCTCGAATGCCGTCCGCACCCACCGGCTTTGCGCTTCTTCATCGGGGTTTTCCCCCAGCCACCATTGCGCGGTACTCTCCTGACCTTTCGGGATACCGGGACAGCCGGTCTCGGTGACCCAAATTCTCTTTCCTGTGTCGTCATAGTTTCCCATAATTTCAGCTGCCAGAGAAATATGGCTGGCGACCGCCTGCGGCGCATATGAATAAAAAGGGTTTTCAAAAATATGAATATTCAGGATATCAAAGTATTCCTGGGCTCCATTCTTATAGAGAAGACGTACGCTGGGGGCACCGTTTGCCAA
This sequence comes from Candidatus Omnitrophota bacterium, assembly GCA_018818365.1. Taxonomy (GTDB): domain Bacteria; phylum Omnitrophota; class Gorgyraeia; order Gygaellales; family Profunditerraquicolaceae; genus JAHISH01. The sequence goes on from JAHISH010000289.1 coordinate 2,095, forward strand.
ACCGCCATTTAGTATCGTGCAGGAAGGATTGACTGCCTTCGCGGCGTTATATACTTCCTTCAAAAGCACGCAATAACCTTTAAGCCCATCCTGAGCGGACCAGTAAATCGAAGAATCCGGCTCATTCCATACCTCCCAATGGGAAATCTGGCTTCTATAGCGGGTGATGACACTTTGCGCATATTCAACAAAGTACTTATTTTCTTTCGGTGGCGCATTCCATTTACCGGTACTAGATGCCCAAGGGGCAGTATAATTCAGAATACCCAGGATATTAATCTTACTGCGGTATACTAATTCGACGATAGTATCATACCGACTGAAATTGCTCTCGCCGTTTCTTGGTTGGATATCCTCCCAGAGAAAATCCATTCTAATCCAGCCGATGCCGGCATCACGGATTAGCGCAATGGCTTTCAGAAGATCTTCGGGATTGGTATACTTATTATGATTCCACGGGTGGGCCCAGTGCAGAAACTCCAAAACGCCGAAAGGATTATCTTCATCCATAGACGCCATGCCTTAAGGAGACCGTTGCTATAAGTTGCACCCCGCCGTATCGGATCGGCGGGTGTCCCGCCTTCTGCGGGAAACCGTCCCTGTCTTTAGCGGTGGGGGAGTTGTTCAATATTGATATAGTCGGTAAAATTCAGGCTCTCCCCTAACTCTTGCTTGACCACGCGGATACGATCCGGGACATAAGGGTGAGTCTTGAAATATGACTTGGGCCGCGGGGGCTTACGCTTATTCATCTCCTGCAATTTCTCCAGAAAATCGATCATTCCGCGCGGATCGTAACCCGCCAATTTCGAGTAACGCGCACCGAGCTGATCCGCAAGTAATTCATCTTCCCGCCCATACCCCAATAAGATCTCGGTAAAAGCCAGATCCGCCGCACTTCCCGTTGAAGCAGTTTGAGGGGTTACCGCCAACAGCACCCGTAATAACGTATAGCCTTGATACCCTTGCAGCTTCTTAATACTATGCCGACCGACAATATGGCCGATTTCATGAGCAAGTACTCCCGCGAGCTCGTCGTCATTCTCCGTCTTTTCCAAAAGCCCCTTATTGACGTAAATAAATCCGCCGGGAAGCGCAAAGGCATTAACCTCATCATCCTCTAACACATAAAAGTAATAATCGATCTCCTTACGGTCACTGACTGCCGCAATCTTTTTGCCGACTTTCTCAACACGATCTTGTAAAAGCGGATCTTCGGCGAGCTTATATTCCTTCTCTACTTGCTTGGTAATCGCCTTCCCCATCTGCACCTCTTTATCGGTGCTGTAATAAAACGTATCCTCTTTCCCGGTCGCAATATTGTATTCGGTCACGCATCCCGCACAGAACGCAACTACTACACAAAGCGCGCCAAGAGCCTTTAACATCCGGTAAAGCGTGCGTAACGGCAACCCCACCACATTATAAAAACAACCGTCGATCCTGCGCACAAAAACCCCCCCCTTACCCTGGATATCGTAACTGCCCGCCTTATCAAGAGGAGTTACCTTATTAAAATAATCGGTGATATCGTTATCGGTCAAACGATCCATATACACGCATGTCTTTTCACATGCGGTTAATTTCTCGCCCGTTGCCGCGTCAATAACCGCTAACCCCGTGTAGACGTCTTGCGGCTTACGCGATATCGACTTAAGCATCTGCCGGGCATGATTGATATTCCTGGGTTTGCCGAAAATCTTCTTATCCTGCACCATGACCGTATCGGCACCGATCACTATGCCATTACGCACCTTACCTGCAACATCCTCAGCCTTACGAAGGGCATTAAGAATAACCAGCTGCCTGTATGAGCGCGTGCCGCGGGTACGCCTCTCTTTAATACGACTCGGGACAACCCGAAACCGCACTCCGAAAATCCGCATTAACTCTTTTCGCGCCTTTGAACGAGACGCTAAATATATTGCCTTCATCGCTAACCTGTCTATTGATTCAATTCACCGCTGCCGACTCTCCTGCCAGGTATCCCGTGGAAAATGCCGCCTGCAGATTGAAGCCGCCGGTATCGGCGTGCACGTCGATAATCTCCCCCGCGAAAAACAATCCCTTGATCAGACGCGACTCCATGGTACGGGGGTTAATCTCTTTTAACGATACCCCGCCGCAGGTAACCATTCCTTCTTCAATCGGCCGGGCCTTACGGATATCGACGCGGAAAGATTTCAGAAGCCTGACTAACTCCTGCCTCTCTTTTTGCGTCACGTAGCTTACTTTCTGACTAACCTTCATCTTAGCAATCTCTATAAAAATATCAACTAGTCTTTGCGGCAAGAACTCTTTGAAAATATTCCGTAATGACTTCCGGGGATTTTGCGCAAACTCCCGCAGCAATCTTGTGTGTAGTTGTTCCGTCGAAAGCGCGGGTTTCAAATCGATCTCCATCGCCACAGGCACACCTCCGGCAAGAGAATCAACCACGCGGCCGCTTAACGTAAGCACTAAGGGACCTGAAACTCCGAAAGAAGTAAATAGGAGCTCCCCTATTTCAGAAAGAA
>JAHISH010000290.1 GCA_018818365.1 Candidatus Omnitrophota bacterium
ATAATGTTTTGCGCCAGAAGCCTCTAACTCCTTAACCAGGCCTCCGCCACTTGATACTACCACGGCCTTATGCCCTTGGAGGACCAAATATTTTGCCAGGTCTCGCGTGCCGGTCTCAACTCCCCCTACATTCAAGGCGGGTAATATCTGTAAAATATTCATTATAGTATCCTGCTGATTGCGTCGCGGACCGCGCGAGTATCCCGGGGCGAATGCACCGCAGGTTTTTTCTTGCCGATCTCGACAATAGCACGGGCAAGTTCATCTGGTCGGCTCAAGAATAGGTAATTGTTGCCGATACAATAATCCAAAAACCGCTGATGCTTCGCAATCAATCCTTCGGCCTTAAAAGTAAAGACATACGTATTGCTCTGCATCGCTTCGGAGACCATAGAGATGCTCTCCGGGGAAGTAACGACAATACTGCTAAGCCCTAAGATCCCTCCTACTGCTTCGGGGATATTCTTTTCGTGCGCGATAACAAGAAGCCGGCAACGAGGATGCCCTTCACACTCGCCTTTAATGCAGTCAACGACTTCTTTTGATGTCCTGCGAGAGGTCGTTACTAATATGTCCGCGCCGAGCGTTAACGCGGCGGATTTGATCTGACGCATCACCGTACTGACTACCTGCGGGGATAGCCGGAACTTCTTGGCATCTCCGCCGATTAATACACCGATATAGAAACCATCGGGTTTGAGCGCGACTTCCGGATTCTGCAATAATTTCTGACGCTGATCATTTAGATACTCCTGGTCGACCAGATTAAGGGCGCCAACGGTAGTTACTATATTGCCTCTTCGCGGAGGATGATCGTGCCGAGGCATTACCACCAGGTCAAAACGCCGCGTGCTTAACAATGACGGCCGCATCACCACGATCGATTTCGCCGCGTTTTCTCGTGCCAAAAGATACGCCAACGGCGCCACTTGTGCGCCGCTTGAGATAATCACCTCAGGCTTGATCTTTTGCAGCGCCTGATAGACGCCTGGCTCTAGAAACGTACGCACACACCACAGGCAACCTTGACAATGGTACTTTCCCGAAAGGCAGGTGCTCATTGCCAATGCCTTGCGCGCAAGATTACTTTTATACTTAACTTCTATAGTCTCCTGTGTGGCCTGCAGGCCCCGCTCCGCAAAAAGCCTTGTGGTGATACCGGCGACTGCCTGCGATTGACGCAGATGCCCTGTCTTGCCGTCGCTTAAAATAAGGATCTTTCTGGTTTTTCCGTACTTCCATATTTTATACGTCCACAGATACTCTTCCGGATACCTTCGGATATTCTTCTCATAGATACGCACCAACCTCTGCAGGTTCCGGCGCACATCTTCCTCAAGATCACCTGTTCGCTCAATCTGAAAAGGAGGGTCAATAATAACCTTTATATGCGGACCTTGCGTGCGCTTGTAGAATGCGGGGACGATGGTAGCATCGTATTTTAAGGCAAACCGTACGGCCCCCGGGCTCATGGAAGCTTCTCCCCCGAGAAAATCGACAAGTATACCGTTCTTCCCTCCCTGATCTACGGTCATGCCGACCGCATGATTTTGCTTCAATGCCTCAATTAACTGCCGCAACCCCTGCGGCCGCTGAATAATCTTGCATCCTTTGGAACTACGGTAATAATTAAGCAGCCGGTTCATCCGGGGGAACCGCTGCCCCTGTACAAAAACAATAAAGACAAACCCAAGGTTGGCGCAGATGATATTAGAGAGTTCCCAGCTGCCCTCATGGGCTCCTAAGAGAATAACTCCTTTCCCGCGCTGGAATCCTTGGTCAATATGCTCCAACCCCTCAAAGGAAATATACTTCTTCAAATAATCCTTATTTACCGCGGGGATGAAGAATATTTCGATAAGGTTCTGCCCGAAATGCTGGTAAAAATTTCTTGTGGTGCGCGCCACCTGCGCCGTGGAATATTCTCCGGCACACGCGGCCTTGATATTGGCATAGGCGATCGTTTTATGGCGGCAATCAAAATAGTAAAGCACATCCCCCAGCCTCTTCCCCAGAAAGAGCGCCCACTCCACAGGGATCGCGCGCATGAATCTGCCGATTACCCTAATGAGAATACAACCCAGACAATCGAAAAAGGAATCGTTCTTCATCGTTTACTATCGCAAGGCGCACTGCGCATACAAAAATACGCGCCCGCCCCGCTATCTTCTGCGTACCGGATAAACGCGCCGCGTCTTTTTCTGTGGTAAGAATAGCATCTATGTTCTTGCCCTCTGCCGTAGAGATAATACCTGCCAGGTCCTCCGCGCGATAACGGTAATGATCCGGATAACGCAGATGCGCCTCTATGGTGATCTCTTCCTGGCGGACCTTCTTTTCGAAAGACCCCGGGTCGCCGATCCCGCTAAATAAGAGCACCGGGCCTTTCTTAAAATAATCGGACTCTATGCGCGTTTGAGAATCCCCCCACTCATAGAAACCTAAGACCTGATGCACCGATTCGAACAACTCCGCATGAGGATTGATATCCCGCAGGGTGCGTTTGAGTTCTTCAAGCCCCGGAGAACCGTCTGTCTTGGTCAATAACAACATATCCGCACGTAAAAGTGCGCAACGCGGCTCGCGCAAAACACCGCGCGGCAGGAGAAACCCATTACCAAAAGGATTACCGGCATCAATAGCGACGATTTCCAGATCTTTTTTTATTTTCCACTGTTGAAACGAATCATCGAGTATCACGGTATCAACACCATATTCTTTTCGTGCCTTCTCTATCCCCCGGATCCGGTTGGCATCGACCACAACCGGGATATCCTTCAACACGCACGCAAGCATAAACGGTTCATCACCCATTGATTCGGGCGACGGATGACGGGTAACGGGTAACGGTGATGTACCGGGTATCGGGTTCCGGGTTCCGGGCTTCGGTGATGGAAATCCCGAATCCCGTGCCCCGATACCCGTACCCCGTTTATAGCCGCGAGTTACTACCGCAACTTTTCGTCCCTGGCGCCTCAGATAGTGCGCAATATAGATAACGGCAGAAGTCTTTCCTGTCCCGCCCACGGTGATATTACCCACGCCAATGACTTTTACGCTCGCCTTATAAGGTTTCGCGCGCCAAAACGATACCAAAAGACGCACCACCATGCCGTAGACTAAAGAAAACAGATACAGCACGCACTTAAGGAGAAAAGGGAAGAACCCTCTTCTCTGCTCTGTAATTACCTCATAAAGATAGGTACGCAATATTATTCACCGATAAGTTGAACAATAATCTGCCTGGTGCGGGCACGCGTATCGAATTCCGCTACTACGACCTGCTGCCAGGTCCCTAATAAGAGCGTTGCCTCATTAAAAGGGATAACAAGCGATGGCCCTTGAAGCGCAGCTCTTAAGTGGCTGAACCCATTGGCGTCTCCCCAGGTTTCATCATGATGGTACTGTTTCTGTCGAGGGATAATCTTCTCAAAAAACTCCTTCACATCCTCTACCATTCCCGGCTCATACTCAAAGGTAGTAATGGCAGCGGTAGACCCCACGACAAAGACGGTCATCGTCCCCTTCTTAAGGCCCGAAGACTTCATTATCCGTGTAAGTTGTGGCGTAATCTCTACCAGGTCAGGATTACCCTTCGTGGCAAGTGAGATCTCTTGATGTACGACTCTCAAGGACATTATATTCTCTCCACAAGCATAAGTATCCCCAGGGCAATAAAAAGCACCCCGCCGACCATGCGTACTACTTCCGGTTTAAAGAACTTTCCGGCGACCATTCCTATAGCTACCGTTACCGCGGTAACGATTATGTACGCAGCAACCGATCCTAGCCATACAGAAACAGGCTTCCCTGACTTTGCGGCCATCCCAAGCCCGACTATCTGCGTCTTATCTGCTAACTCCGCAAAGAAAACCGCCCCAAAAGTAGCCAAAAATACCTTCCAATCCATAGCGCAACAGCCTCATTTTTATGCCGCAAACCTAGATTTTAGTCATTCAAAACGTAAGCGTAATTCTAGCATAATCACCCCTGGGAAGCAACATATTTTCTGGAAGAAAAGTCTTTAAAAATCAAGCAGATACGTAAAATTGTGCGTGTAGGAAGAAGTCAAAGAAAAGGTGCTCTATTCTTGGGAAAGAGAGGAGAGATTTCTTTCGATATACTCCAACAGCTTCTGCTGAAGGGCCTCGGAGATATGGGAAAATTCTATTCCCATCCCAGGGTGATTATGCGGTTGGACCTGCTTATCGGAAAGCCAGACTACACGTGACTCAATAACTATTCCCTCATTGAAAGGCGGTAATTTCATGGTAAAGATAACCTCATCTCCAAGTTTGAACTTATCGCAACCATAAATGTACGCACCTATCGCGCTCAAATTCAAAACATCTGCCTGTATACAAAGAGGCCGGGGCGTATCCTTGGATTTAAGCTCAACTTTTATATCGATAGGCAGGCGCTTGAATCTGCGCCTCAGCTGCATCTTTTGTATATCTTCGATCACTTTGTCTTCTTTAAACGCATCCATAGCAAGCTCTTCGGTGAAATACGACTCTATGGTTTTATCCATACCCGCAACCGCAAGGATATTACGCAGATGCACGGGGACATTGACGAACTTAAGACGCCCCTTATGGTTGACGATCTCTTTATAGGCAATGACGATGACCGAAAGCCCCATATAATCGATTAACTCTACCTCCTCCAGATTGCAGAGGATATCGACAAAGCCTTTACGCACGCACTCCCCGACTGCCTCAATGAGATTAGCGGCATCCACGTCAATGCGCCCTACCAGGTCCAAGATAACCACATTTTCTTTTTGCCGCGCTTTCAATTCCATTCTTTATCCTTCAATGCAAGACGATATCTACGGTGGGATTCAACTTCAAGGTATTATGCACCGGGCAATTCTTTACAAAGGTCAACAGCGCCTGTTTTCTTCGATCATCAAGCACCGCTCCCTTAAGATCAACCGCGACTTTAATTTCTTTGAATCCTACCGGAGGTTCCTTGGAAAATTCCGCTTCCACTGAAACAGTAAAATTCGCTAGATCTAATTTTGCGCCCTCCGCGTATTTGCGAAGATATACCCCTACGCAACTTCCCAATGCCGCCAGTAACACATCAGGAGGAGTCATCGCACTTCCCTTGGCGTCAATAAGAAGTTCCTTGCCCTTCGCGCGTACGGAAAAAACCATATCTTGTGTATGTTCGATATCAACATGATACATCGTTGCCTCCTTTAAACCTTGTTATCACGGCTAAGAATCTTACCTTTGAGAACCTTCGGCTAAAGCCCCAAAGACTCCATTATAGCAACTCCCGAATCACTTCCAAGTTCTTTTGGGTGGCACCGGTATTCTTCATAATAAGCTCTTGCGCCCTCGCTCCCAAACGGACAGCCTGTGAAGGATCCTTCAACAAAACAGCAATCTGCATTACGAGCTCCTGCGGGCCTTCTACCTGCAACGCACCTTTTTCGCGGATAAAAAGCGCAGAGATATCGCGGAAATTAAACATAGAGGGGCCATAAAGTATCGGTTTCTGTAAAGAAGCCGGCTCCAGAATATTATGGCCTCCTTTTTTAATAAAACTGCCTCCGACAAAGACGATATCCGCAACCGCATAATAAAAAATGAGCTTTCCGATACTATCAAGAATATACACCGGCCTAGTCATGCAGGTGGGGCATTCAAAAGGAAGTTTGGAAACAAAGATCCCGTGAAAACCCGCGTGTGAGACTATTTCTTTTATCTGGGGGCTCCTCTCTGGATGGCGGGGCGCCACAAGAAGCTTTAAATAAGGAAACTCACGCTGCAGGTCTTTATACGCCTGTACCAATGATTCCTCTTCACCGGGATGAGTGGATCCGCAGACCAGCAACTTATCTCCAGGGGCTAAACCTAAAGAGCGCCGGCATAAGTCCAACTCATGGGGGTCGGGTTTCAAGAGAGGAATATCAAATTTCATATTCCCCGTCACCTTAACCTGATCTTCCCTGGCACCGAGTACTTTGAGACGCTCTCCATCGGTGGGAGTCTGCACGCAGAAATAATTAACCTTTCTTAAGATAGGGCGGATGAAGGGCTTGATAAACCGATAGCCGCTCCATGAAGTGTCCGATATCCTTCCATTCACAATCACTACCGGGATTTTACGGCGATGCAACTGCCTGATCAGATTAGGCCAAAGTTCGGTCTCGGCGATTACACACACACTAGGATCGACTCTGCGCAGGAACCGTTCTACGATAAAACTAAAATCAAAAGGAAGATATACTACCGCATCCCTGGCCCTGGCCCAAGAAGAGACAATCTTGTTCCCGGTAGGAGTAACGGTAGTAAATATCATGCACCTATGGGGATATGCCTGGCGTAATGCGTCAATAAGCCCCTTTACCATGATCGCTTCCCCGAGGCTGACGGCATGAATCCACAAAGGCTTCTCTAAGTGCAAGCCCTTCGGAAAAATCCCTAGGCGCTGACTAAACCCACGGTGAAACTTTCCCTTGAAGATATAGGCGGGGAGTGAAATCAGAACAAAAAGGAAAAATATCAGATCGTAGAGAATAGTCATGCGAATTTATGAATTACGAATCTAAGACTATCGAGAATCCCTCGCGCGGGGATGTGTCGTGAGTATGAGTAATCAGTGTGCGTCGGGGGTGTGTGGTGGGGGTACAGAAGAATATCCCCCTCATCCTTATAACCCGACTCATGACTCACTATTCACCCTTACACGAATTACAAAACCTACGCCCGCGGATGCGCTTGATCATAGACACTCTTTAACTTTTCCGTGGTCAAATGCGTATAGATCTGGGTAGTGGAAAGATTCGCATGGCCTAACAACTCCTGAACCGTGCGTAAATCCGCACCACGGTTTAATAAGTGCGTCGCAAAGGAATGCCGAAAGGTATGCGCAGATATCCCTTTCCTGGCTCCGCAGCGGCGAATATATTTAAGGACAATATTTCTCACCCCCCGCGAAGAGATGCGCGTGTGGTTCTTGTTCAAAAAAAGCGCGGAGCTTTGTGTTTTGCGTGTATCCAAATATCTACGGATTGCCCCGATCGCGATAGTACCTACAGGAACTATCCGCTCTTTCTTGCCTTTACCTTTGATTTTCGCAATGCCGCTTATGCAATCAACATCATCAATGCTAAGCCCGACTAACTCGGAAATCCGTATTCCGGTAGAATAAAATGTCTCCAGAATAGCCCGGTCGCGCAATCCCCGCTCGTCTTTCTCCGAAGAAGGAAAGGCCGATTCAATGAGCTTGATGACTTCTGCTTCGGACATGAATTCGGGTAAATATCTCTCTATCTTGGGACTGGAGAGCATCAATATCGGATTGACCTTACGATATCCTTCCCGGGTAAGAAACCTAAAAAAACTAC
>JAHISH010000291.1 GCA_018818365.1 Candidatus Omnitrophota bacterium
CTGCGTGGATTTCGGCGGCAAACCCGGAGAGTTCCGGGAATTGGAAGCAGAGCAGATTGAGACGGTAAATCTTTTCGCTACCCATAATGCGTCCCTTTCTCTAACCATTCACTACTTGAAAACAAATTTGTTGGCCGATATAATTGTCTTGGCGATCCAGCCTAAGCGTATCGCATTCGGCGATACCGTTTCTGCGGAAATCGATGCGGCGCTCTCGGCGCTGGAACAATGGTTTTATGCGCACTCAAAAGAAAAGGGATAATTGGGGGTCCCGCGTAGGGATCATTATGGCGGTTGCGGGTTCCGCAGTCGGCCTGGGAAATTTCTTACGGTTCCCCGCGAAAGTCGCTTCCAACGGAGGAGGGGCGTTTATGATCCCCTATTTTATCGCCCTTCTTCTCTTGGGGATCCCGTTGATGTGGATCGAATGGACCCTGGGGCGTTACGGAGGAGGTTTTGAACACGGCACCGCCCCGGGAATCTTTCATAGCGTATGGCGCAAGAACAAATTTATCAAATATTTTGGAGTGATCGGCATATTCGGGCCGTTGGTTATTTTTATCTACTATACCTACATCGAGTCCTGGACGCTTGCCTATAGCGTCTTTGCGCTTTCAGGAAAATACGGCAGACTCATCGACCAGGCAAGTATGCAAGGTTTCTTGCGCGGATTTCAAGGATTGCAGAAGAATTCCTATTTTTCAAGCCTGCTTCCGGCCTATATCTTTTTTCTGATTACTTTTACTATAAACATCTCAGTTATTTATCGCGGGATAAAAGGCGGGGTCGAGAAGCTTTGTAAGTTTGCCATGCCGCTGTTGTGTATTTTCGGAGTTATCCTTTTAGTAAGGGCGATTACCTTAGGTACTCCTGATCCTGCCAAGCCCGATTGGAATGTGTGGAACGGATTCGGATTTCTGTGGAATCCTGATTTCTCTGCGTTAAAATCAGCGAAAGTATGGCTCGAGGCAGCAGGGCAGATATTTTTTACTTTAAGCGTAGGCATCGGGGTCATTCTTACCTATGCCAGTTACCTCTCGAAAGGGGACGATGTGGTCCTTTCCGGCCTTACCGCCGCCAGCACCAACGAGATTGCCGAGATTATCTTAGGGGGAAGTATTATCATTCCGGCGGCCTTTGTATTCTTTGGCCCTGTCGATATCCGGACTATTGCCCAGTCAGGGGTATTTAATCTCGGGTTTGTCACTATGCCTTTGGTGCTTAATAAATTGCCTCTGTCAGAACTGCTCGGGTTTGTCTGGTTTTTTTTATTATTCCTGGCCGGGATTACTTCATCGGTCTCCCTGGCGCAGCCTGCCATTGCCTTCTTAGAGGATGAATTTGATATCAGCAGGAAGAAAGCGGTAGGTATCTTTGCGGTAGTCGCGTTTATCTTATGCCAACCGGCGATTTTCTTTCTGGGAAACGGGGTAGTCGATGAATTAGATTTCTGGGGCGGAACGTTTTTCTTAGTCGTCTTTGCCACTATTGAAACCATTCTCTTTGGGTGGGTATTTGGGATGGAGAATGCCTGGAATGAAATTCACAAGGGAGCGGATATGCGCGTGCCCCGAGTGTATAAGTTTATCATCAAATACGTTACTCCGCTTTTTTTACTCGTCATACTCGGAATGTGGTTTTGGCAGGAGTGGCTTCCCATAATATTTATGAAAAATGTTTCCGCGGGAGATAAGCCGTTTGTCTTGGCGACGAGGCTCGGCCTTTTTGCGCTGCTTTTTGGGCTTGCCTTCTTGGTCAGGATATCTTGGAAGAGGAAAACGCAGATTGGGGAAAGGATACGATAATGCAGGTTAATAGGGTATGCAAGAAGAAAATCAAACTTTTTACAGGGGTCGTTTACGTTTGTCTAATGGCAGGGTGCGCCTCTTTTATTATTAACAGTGAGGTGGGCGCGTTAGGGGGGTATGCGGTAAGCCGCGATACCATTCAAGCAGAGACAAATACGCTTCATCAGGAGCTTTGGCAGGCATGCCTTACCGTGGCCAGAATTCGGGGGACGATAAAACAGGAGGACATTGGTAAGGGGTTCTTGGAAGTAGAGAGCCAGGGGGGCATGATCTGGATAAGGATTATTAGGCTTACCCGCGATACTGTCAGGTTGCGTGTCTCGGCGCGCAAATACGGTATCTCCCAACTGGGGGTTGCCCAGAATTTCTTTGTGAAGATTATGGAGGAGGCGCGTTAATGGGAATAGGGGTTTTTGCCAATTATCTGGCCAA
>JAHISH010000032.1 GCA_018818365.1 Candidatus Omnitrophota bacterium
AAAAGTTTCATTCATCACATCAGCGATATTTTTCCCCAGGCGGAAGACTTCATGCATAGGAATAGGATCAACTCCGACAAAGTCCTGGTCTTCCGCAAGGTACGTTCCATGTTCTGTTCCAGGCATGATCTCCACATACTTCTCACCCAGAAGGCCAAGGGTATTGACCCAGATCGTAGAATCAACCGGAATACGCACGTATTTCTTCAGCCAACAGTTGATCTTAATCTTATCTTTCTGTTCATCCTCGGAATAGTAGAAATAAATCTTCTTTACCTCACCGACATCGACTCCGGCGAAACGTACCGGCGCACCGATCTTGACGCCATTGACGAAGTTAAAGATAAAATTAAGGCGATACCCCTGGGCCCAGGTACGCATATTCCCGATGGAAAGCACAAAGAATGCCAGAATTATAATACCGATAAGGACAAAGAAGCCGACTTTCAGCTCAAGCTTTGTTTTTCCGAATATCATCGTATACCTCCCTGATTATCTCAAACGGTCTGCGGTTTCGGTAATCGGGCCCTGGGCCAACCCATTGACAAACTGATGGACTACCGGATGACCAGAATTCTGGATCTCTTCCGGTGTTCCCTCGGCGATAATCTTGCCCTGATACAACATCGCGATGCGATTTGCCACCTTATACGCGCTCTTCATATCGTGGGTGACCACAATCGAAGTAACGTTAAGCTTATCATGCAATTCAATAATCAAATCATTAATGCTATCTGCGGTGATAGGATCGACCCCGGTCGTCGGCTCGTCATAGAGGATGATCTCCGGCCGTATGCATAACGCGCGCGCAAGTGACACGCGCTTCTTCATCCCTCCGCTTAATTCTGAAGGCATCAAGTTCCCGATACCGCACAACCCCACCAAACAAAGTGATTCTTCTATGCGTTCTAAAAGTTCCTGATGAGGGATATGATTATGCTCGATCAAACCAAACCCCACGTTCTCCCCCACGGTCATGGAATCAAAAAGCGCGCCCCCCTGGAATACCATCCCGATACGCATACGCAAGGAATTAAGCTCATTCCCGCGGAGTTTACTGACCTGTTTTCCGTCAACCAATACCTGTCCTTTATCGGGCTTTAATATCCCGACAATATGTTTCAGCATCACACTCTTGCCGCAGCCGGACCGGCCGATAATCACACACGTCAATCCTTTTGGAATAGTCAAATTCGCTCCGGAAAGAACCTTATGTTCTCCCATCGACTTATGCAAATCTTTAATCTCTATCATTGTGTCTGACATGGCAACTTCCTGATCTCTTACGGAAAAATAAAGTAAAAGATAGCGGTAAAGAGACAATCCGCCATGATAATCAAAATAAACGCACTTACTACCGCGCGCATAGTGGCCTTTCCCACTCCTTCTGCCCCGCCTTCGACATTAAACCCTTCGTAACAACTCACGAACGCAATGATCATTCCGAAGAATACGGTCTTTGCCAATCCGGTAAATAAATCCTTGTAGAGCAGCGCGTCAAAAGTGATCTTTATATACATGCTGGAGGAGATGCCGATCTTATATACGCAGATAAAATAACTTCCTAAGATGCCGATAAGATTGGCGTAAAGAGTTAGAATCGGCAAGACGATACTTAACGCTAAGAAACGCGGCACGACCAGATATTGGATGGGATTCGTGGCAAAGGTCTCCAAGGCATCGATCTGTTCAGTCACCTGCATCGAACCTAGTTCCGCGGCAATTGCCGCGCCCACTCTCCCCGCGACAACCAAGGCAGTAATGACCGGCCCTAGTTCCCTGACGATTGAAAGCGCCACCATACTGGCGATATAAATCTCGGAACCTATGCGCTGCATGAAATACGCAGTCTGCAAGGCAAAGATAAATCCGATAAATAACGCCACCAGCGAGACAATCGGAAGGCTGTCGTACCCGGCTTTCTTGGCCTGCTCGAATATACGGTGCCTTCTAAAGGGGGGCTTAAACGTCCAATAGACGGTCTGCGCAATCAGATTCGATAACCCGCCCAGAAGGCTTAAGAAATTAAGGGATCTCCTGCCTAACTCAATTAGAAAATAGGTCATGATTATTCAAAAATTAACCCTTCGTTCTTGCGTACTACTTTGACCACCGACCCATCCTTGAAGCGTTTCGATATGATCTCCGATGCTAAAGAATCCTCCAGGAACCTCTGGATAGTCCTCTTTAATGGACGCGCGCCAAAGACCGGATCAAACCCTTTTTCGATAAGGAACTCTTTTGCCTCCTGAGAAACTTCCAAGGAGATATTTTGTTCTTTAAGGCGCTCGGCGACATACCCGATTTCAATCTCAACGATATGCTGCAAGTCTTCTTTAACCAGCTGCCGAAAGACAATAATATCGTCGATACGATTGAGGAACTCCGGCTTGAAGGTGCGTTTGACCTCCTCCAGAAGTTTATCCTTCATCTCCTGATAGGAGATCTCTTCTTTCTGGGTTTTAAACCCGAGGGAGCTGGTCTTGCGGATAGTCTCTGCTCCCACGTTGGAAGTCATGATAATCACGGTATTGCGGAAATCCACCTTGCGGTTAAAACTGTCGGTAAGCCTTCCTTCTTCAAAAACCTGCAACAGCAGGTTGAAGACATCGGGATGGGCCTTTTCAATTTCATCTAAGAGGATCACGGAGTACGGGCGGCGCCTGACTTTTTCAGTAAGCTGGCCTCCTTCTTCATACCCCACGTATCCGGGAGGCGCGCCGATAAGCCGGGAGACATTGAACTTCTCCATATATTCGGACATATCCAGCTGCAGAAGCGCATCTTCGTCACCGAACATAAATTCCGCCAGTGCGCGGGCGAGAAGGGTCTTTCCCACGCCCGTCGGCCCCAAGAAGACAAACGAACCGATCGGACGTTTAGGATCTTTGATCCCCGCGCGCGAGCGACGCACCGCAAAGGCGATCGCGGATATCGCTTCCTGCTGTCCAACGACGCGTTTAGACAACTCGTCTTCTATCCTAAGCAACTTTTCGCTGTCTCTCTGCTCCAACCTAAAGAGAGGAATCCCGGTCCACTGCGAGACGATCTTGGCGATTTCTTCTTCGCCCACCTCAGGGCGCATCTTATCCTTTGCCTGTGACCACTCCTTATTGTTAAGCTCAAGGTCCTGGCGCGCCTGGCGTTCCTGGTCGCGTAATGACGCTGCTTTCTCAAAATCCTGACTTTTAATAAGCGCCTCTTTTTCTTTACGTAAATTATCAACCCGCTCTTCCAGCTGTTTGATCTGCGGAGGTACGATCAAAACATTAAGGCGTGCGCGCGCGCCTGCCTCATCAATAATATCAATCGCTTTATCCGGCAGGAATCTGCCTGAGATATAGCGGTCGGAAAATTTGGCTGCCGCTTCCAACGCATCATCACGGAAAGTAACACGGTGATGCGCCTCGTACCTATCACGCAGCCCTTTAAGTATCTCTATTGCCTGACCGACATTCGGCGGCTCAACCATAATCGTCTGGAATCTGCGTTCCAACGCCGCGTCCTTTTCGATATATTTTCTATATTCATCAAGAGTCGTCGCACCGATGCATTGTATCTCTCCGCGCGATAATGCGGGCTTTAAGATATTCGACGCGTCAATCGCGCCCTCTGCGGCGCCCGCTCCCACTAACGTATGGAGCTCGTCGATAAAGATGATCACATCCTGCGAGCGCTTGATCTCCTCCATCACCGCTTTGATACGCTCTTCGAATTGTCCGCGGTATTTGGTTCCCGCAACCATCAAGGCCAGGTCTAATACTATGATTCTTTTCCCGCGTAATATCTCCGGGACATTGCCCGCGACGATTAACTGCGCCAGGCCCTCAACAATCGCGGTCTTTCCCACTCCGGCCTCACCCAATAAGACGGGGTTATTCTTGGTACGGCGGCTTAATATCTGTATAACGCGCTCAATCTCCTGGTGCCGGTCGATTACCGGATCGAGCTTATTATCCCGGGCCAATGTCGTCAAATCGCGGCCAAAGGCATCAAGCGCCGGGGTCTTGGTCTTACTGCCTTGCGTATTATTCTGCGTCGCTCCCGGCAGTGCCGACCCTAACAGTTCCATGACTTCATTACGCACGGTATTCAGATCCATCCCCAGATTAAGGATCACCTGAGAGGCAATACCTTCTCCTTCGCGGATGAGGCCCAACAAAAGATGCTCAGTTCCGATATAATTATGCCCTAAGGAGCGCGCTTCTTCTGCGGATAGCTCCAGCGCCTTTTTTGCCCGAGGAGTAAATGGAATATCGCCGATAATCTGGGTGGTAGGGCCAGGCTGGACTAATTTTTCAATCTCCAGGCGGATATTCTCAAGAGATACCCCTACTTTCTGCAATACTGCCGCAGCAACTCCTTCTCCTTCTCGGATTAGGCCTAAAAGTATATGTTCGGTGCCGATATAATCGTGATTAAAACGGCGTGCCTCCTCCTTCGCTAAAATAATGACCTTGCGTGCCCGTTCAGTAAATCGATTAAACATTCTTAATCCTCCTTAGCCCATGGGGACGTTTCTATTTTTTTCTTGTCTTCTTGGGAACGTTTCTTAAAAAAGTATAGAAAAATAGAAACGTCCCCATTACACTAATTTATGACGGATTATATCGGCGCGTTTGACATCCCTTTCTTCTTGGGAGAGTTTCTTATTCTCCATCTTCTGCAAGTGCGCCGGCTGGGTGATGATAAATAATTCGTTGATCACCCGGCGGTCTAAATTGCTGATCATCCCCATATCACAGCCTAAACGCACCATCGAAAGAAGCTCGGTGGTCTCTTGGCTGGAAATTATATGCGCACTCTTTAATATCCCATAGCTGCGGTGTACTCTATCTTCTAAAGGAGCTTTGCTTTTTGCTAATAACGCCTCGCGCGCCTGGTTCTCCTGTTCTATGATTTGGCGGATAAGCCCGTTTATATTACGGATAATCTCATCTTCACTATGGCCGAGAGATACCTGGTTGGAGATCTGAAAGAAATTCCCCATCGCCTGCGTTCCTTCACCATAGAGCCCGCGGGTGGTGAAACTTAGCTTTGCAATCGCCGCCAATACCCGGTCGATCTGGCGCGTAATCACCAGTGCCGGCAGATGCAACATCACAGACCCGCGCATCCCTGTGCCGGTATTAGTAGGACAGGCAGTCAAATACCCCCACTCCGCCGAAAAGGCATAGGAAAGCTCTTTGGCCAGTGAATCATCGATCTGGTTAATGATATTCCAGGCTTCATAAAGATTAAAACCGGACTGCATTACCTGCATGCGCAGGTGGTCTTCCTCGTTTATCATAAAGGAAAGCACTTCCTCCTGGTCGATGAGAATTGCCTTATGGTTGGTCTTCTGGGTATGCTCCAGCGACATCAAATGCCGTTCGACAAGGAATTGCTTATCAATGTTATCTACCTCCGCCAGCTTAAAGATAGATGTCTGCTTTAAGAAAGGGGCCTTGGGGAAAGAACCAACAATAAGCTGCAGCGCCTCTTCCCCTTGTTTCTTATTCGCCCACTGCGGGAACATCAACTTATCTAAATTCCTCGCAAGCCGGATGCGGCTTGAGATGACGATATCGGAATGGGGCCCCGTGCCTTTAAGCCACTCACTGGTATGATTTAATAAATCATTGAGATTCACCGGGTCAGTTACTCCTTCGTGTTAAGGCGCAGGATCCTGGCCTTCATGTTGTTGTTTCTTTTCGAAATCCCGGACCTTATCGCGCAACTTTGCCGCTTCTTCAAAGGCCTCATCTTCAATGGCCTTCTGCAGTTTATTGCGCAACTCCTGCAGTTCCAGCTTTTTCTTTACTTCCTTATCAAGTTTGGCGGGAGTCTTGCCCAGATGTTGTCCGGAACCATGGATACGCTTCAACAACGGCGCAAGGTATTTACGAAATGCAGTGTAGCATTCCCCACAACCCAACCTACCCAGCTTGCGAAAGTCTGCATAGGTCAATCCGCAATTAGCGCACTTTGCCACTACCGATTCTTGTTCTTTGGCCGGCTTCTCAGTATCGGTCATACCCGCTAATAGGTCGCTTAGGCCGAACTGCTGCTCCATCTGGGCGCTCTTCTGACGGGCGCACTCTTCACAGAGATGCAGTTCCGTCATCTGCTCATCGATGATTTCAGTCAGATGCACCGTCGCCGCATTCTTGCCACAGAGATCACAGACCATAGTTGCTCCCTTGATATAGTTATAGATGCACCAGAGCACCTGTCACCAGTGCTCCATTTAATACTTTACCCCGTCACGACGGGTACGTTCCTTAAACTTTTTCATTAAAGCAAGCGTCACCTTCCCCGGCTTGCCCGTACCGATACTCCTGCCATCAACCGCCACCACAGGAATAATCTCCGCAGCGGTCCCGGTCAAGAAACATTCGTCGGAAATGAAAACCTCATGCCGGCTGATCACATGTTCATGGACAGGGATCCTGCTTTTACGCGCCAACTCGATTACCGTATCGCGGGTGATACCGCGCAGCGTTCCCATGCACTGCGGTGGAGTATAGAGATGAGATCGTTTAACAATAAAAATATTATCTCCCGTGCACTCTGCGACGTATCCCAGGGAATCCATCATGATCGCCTCATCATACCCGCAATTGGCAGCTTCGATCTTCGCCAGGATATTATTGAGATAATTCAAGGATTTGATCTGCGGATTGACTGCTTCGGGAAGATTTCGCACTGTCGGGACGGTAATAATCTTTAACCCTTCTTTGTAGAATTTATCGGGATACAGGGTGATCTTATCCGCGATAATAATTATATTCGCCCTGCCGTAACATTTACGCGGGTCAAGCCCCAGATCGCCTTCCCCGCGGCTGACCACCAAACGAATATACGCGTCCTTAAGATCATTCTTCTTAAGAGTATCCACCACGGCCTTTCGCATCTCTTCTTTGCGCAAAGGAATATGCAGCATAATCGAATGTGCGGATTCATAGAGGCGTTCGATATGCTCTTTGAGCTTAAAGACACGGCGGTTATAGGCCCTGATCCCCTCAAAGACCCCGTCTCCGTAAAGGAACCCATGGTCAAAGACCGAGACCTTCGCTTCGTGTTTCTCGTAAAACTTCCCGTTAATATTGACCTTCATCGTCTTAGCCTCCGCTTAATGCGCGAAAATACCGTCTTTCAAATGATACACCTTATCCGCCTGTTTTGCCAGCTCTAAATTATGGGTCACCATGACTACTGCCATCGTGTTCTGCCGGTGGATCTGCCGTATAAGCGCAAAGATCTCATCACCGGTACGGGAGTCAAGATTTCCGGTAGGCTCATCACAAAACAACACCTTGGGGGTATTGATCAATCCGCGCACAATCGCCACGCGCTGTTTCTCCCCTCCTGAAAGTTGGCTGGGAAAATGCGTTAACCTATTCTTCAGGCCCGCTAAGGACAAAAAATGCACTGCCTCCTTGTGAAGCGCCGCGCTATTCTTACGGGACTGCGCATGGATAAGCCCCGGCATCAATACATTCTCTAACACGGTAAATTCCGAAAGAAGGTGATAGAATTGGAATACAAAACCGATACGGGTATTTCTAATCTTGGAAAGTGCGTTATCGCTTAACTCATACATATCTTTATCTTCGAAAATTACCTTGCCTTGCGTCGGAGTGTCAAGCCCCCCCAAGATATGCAACAAGGTTGACTTTCCCGCGCCGGAAGGGCCTACAATGACAGTAAACTTTCCTGCATCGACCTTTATATCTATGCCGCGCAGCACCTCAAGGCTCTTCTTGCCGTCATGATATGTCTTATGGATATTCTTGGCTTCGATCATAGCTCTCGGCTTCACGCCTCAGGCCTCAGGCTTCAGGCTTAAAACGTTCTTAGCCTGTAGCGTGCAGCTTGTGGCCTGCAGCCAGATTCTTATTTTTATTCGTAACGAAGCGCCTCAACCGGCTTAAATCCTGCCGCTTTATGCGCCGGATACAGCGTCGAAACAAGGACAATAGCCATTGCCGATGCCACAATCAAGACAATATCCGGCCACCACTGGATAGAGACCGGGAGTGTATCCAGATAATAAATATCCGACGGTAATTTGATGAACTGGTATTTCTTAAGTAATCCGCAAAGCCCTATGCCGCTTGCGGTACCGGTAATCGTTCCTAAGGAGCCGATAATCAATCCTTGAAGGACAAATATCCTGCGGATTCCCGCAGAGGCCATTCCTTGCGCCTTGAGTATCCCGATATCCTTGGTCTTCTGCACCACCATCACAATGAGAGTACTAATAATATTAAAAGAAGCCACCAATATAATAAGGGTCAAGATAATAAACATCGCCAGTTTTTCTAATTCCAATGCCGCGAAGAAATTGCGGTTGGTCTCTATCCAGGTCTTAATGTTATAGGAGGGCCCTAAAAGCGCCGATAATTCTTTCTTCACGGAATCGGCGGAATACAGATTATCCAGCTTAACGGCGATTGCAGAAAGCTGCTGAGGTTGGCCCAAAATCGATTGCGCAGTCTCCAAATCAGTAAAGACCAGGTTCATATCGTACTCATACATGCCCGATGCAAATATTCCCACCACCTTCAAGGGATACTCTTCTCCGGAGGGAGAATAGACCAGGAATTCCGAATTAATCCCCAATCCTAAATACCTCGCCAATTCTTTACCCAGAATGATCCCCTCCTGATCCAACGCATCGAGGCTTCCGGCAAGGATATAATCCCTTAATTTGGTAACCTGCGGTTCAGTTAAAGGACGGATCCCACGCATCCCGACTGCAAAAAACCGCTCATTTTCTTTGACTAAAACCTGCCCCTGCAGATAGGGGCTGATACCCTTTACGCGAGGATTCGGGCCGGCTAATTTCAAAATAGAATCGTATTTATCAGTATCGAGGCCGTCAAAGGAAGTCACGGTAATATGCGAATAATTCCCCACAATCTTTTCGCGCAAGTCTATATCGAAACCGTTCATGACCCCGATCACCACAATCAACGCCATGACACCGATCGCAATCCCAAAAATGGAGATAATACTGATAAGCGAGATAAACTTCTCTTTACGCTTAGTAATCAGGTATCGCCAACTAATCAGGAATTCTAATCTCATTGTTTAGGTTTAATGGGGACGTTTCTATTTATTAGGATAAATGCACGGGTAAAAAATAGAAACGTCCCCTACTGATTCCTCAACAACGGGAATAAGATCACATCCCGTATCGACGGCTGGTCCGTCAACAACATCACCAAACGATCGACTCCAATGCCTAAGCCCCCTGCCGGAGGCATCCCATGCTCCAAGGCGGTAATATACTCTTCATCGACATTCTTCTTCTCATTCGTCTCCAGCTCTTTAATCTCTTCCTGGAAACGCTTCTTTTGTTCGATCGGGTCATTAAGCTCGGAATAGGCATTGCCGATCTCAAGGCCTGCGACATAGAGTTCAAAACGCTCGGAGATGAGCGGATCTTCTTTCTTCGTCTTTGCTAACGGGCAGAGACTGGTAAAGTAATCGGTGACAAACGTAGGATTGGCCTGCATATCCTGCTCTAAGATATCTTCGATGATCTTCGCGATCTGTGAACGGCTGAGCCGGTCTTTATCTTTGGCAAAACCTTTTGCCTGTAGTTTCTTAAGCATACTGCCGTCCTCATCTTGAGGCTCAATGCCGAACCGCTCTTTGACCATCTCGGCGAAACTTCGACGCTGCCAGGGCGGGGCAAAATCCACCGTCTTTTCCTGATAGGTCAATTGAAGCGAATCCGATACCTCTTTTACCGCAGCCACTATAAGTTCCTGCGCCAACTCCATCATATCTTCGTAATTGGCATAGGCACGATATACCTCAAGCATGGTGAATTCAGGGTTATGGCGGGTAGAGACCCCTTCATTACGGAAACTGCGGTTTATCTCATAGACCCGGTCGAGTCCTCCTACCAAAAGCTGTTTCAAATATAACTCCGGCGCAATGCGTAAATACAGTTCCATATCATACTCGTTATGCTGCGTCTTAAAAGGCCTTCCCGCCGCGCCGCCGGCTATTGAATGCATCATCGGAGTCTCTACTTCCAGGAATCCTTTTTCATCGAGACACGTTCGTATCGCGCGGATGATCTTTGAACGCATCTCAAAGACCTTTTTTACTTCTTCGTTGGAGATTAAATCCAGGTACCGCTGCCGATAGCGAATCTCTACATCCTTCAATCCATGCCACTTCTCAGGAAGAGGCCGTAAGGACTTGGCTAAAATGGTTATCTCCTCTACCTTAACCGTCACTTCACCGGTACGGGTCTTAAAGAGCTCTCCGGAAGCCGCTATAAAATCCCCCACATCAAGTCTCTCGGCAAAGGTAAAGTTTTCTTCTCCGGAAGCATCTGATTTTAGATAAAGCTGGATCTTTCCTGAAGAATCGCGCAGGTCGATAAAAAGGGCTTTCCCGTGCAGGCGCTTGGCCATAATCCGGCCGCAGGCTGTCTCCTTTTTGCCTTCAGCGAAATCATTGACTACTGCCGAAATCATGCGATGCAAAGGCACAACCGACGGGAAAACAGTATTTCCTTTCCCCCGCAGGGCGTCTAACTTCTCTCTTCTCTGCTGGA
>JAHISH010000033.1 GCA_018818365.1 Candidatus Omnitrophota bacterium
ACCGATGCGGCGATCAACCCGGGTAATTCAGGAGGTCCGTTAGTGAATCTTAAAGGAGAGATCGTGGGTATTAATGTCGCGATATTCTCCACCAGCGGTGGTTACCAGGGTATCGGATTTGCCATTCCGGTAAATAACGCCAAACGGATTATTTCACGGCTCATCGAGGGTAAAAAAATCATTTATGGCTGGGTGGGGGTTACGGTGCAAGACCTTAATGAAGAATTGGCGCAATACTTTGGTTTCGCCAATAGAAATGGGGTGCTGGTGGCTAATGTGATGAAGGATGGCCCTGCCGGTCAGGCAGGCATCATGGAACGCGACATCATCACCGAATTCGACCGGAAGCCGATAAAAAATGTAAGAGAGTTGTTAGCAGAAGTCGCGAAGACTGAGGTCGGCAGGAAAGTTAAAGTAGGAATCGTTCGAGAGGAAAGACAGATGGTCCTTGAGGTTGAGATTGGAGAGCGTCCTGAAGATTTTGATCAGGAAATACAAGAATCGGTGATTTCCGAAGTCGGCTCATGGCGGGGTCTTGAGGTGCAGGAATTATCAACGGATGCTTCGCAGCGCGTTCGTATCCAAGAAGATAGCGGCGTGGTGGTTGTTGCCGTAGAACCGAATAGCCTTGCGGAAGAAGCAGGGATCCTTCCTGGAGATGTGATCATAGAAATTAACCGCACACCCATCCGAGACCTTCACTCCTATCAGCAGGTAGTTGAAGGATTAAGCGGGAGTGTCTTAGTGAGGACTTCGCGCGGCTATTGTCTGGTGAAAGGTGAAGAAGAATAACGGGAATATACGAGAAAAAACCAGGGAGTATGCGTTTCTTCTTCTTAAATTCCGCATGCGAAGCGAAAAAGAACTTATCTTCCGTCTCAAAAAAAAAGGATTCCCTGAAGAAGTAATTCAAGAGACGGTTTGCGTTCTTAAAGAAAAGCATTTTATTGACGATCAAATTTTTACACGTGCCTGGATCTCCTCACGGTTAAAGAAGCCGTGGGGGTTAATCCGTATCCGGAAAGAATTGCGCGAAAAGGGGATTTCTCCGGGAATTATTACAGAACAAATAGCGCAGTTAAAAGAAGGATACGCGGAGATTGAGGTAGTGCGTGCGCTCGCCGAAAAGAAGATGGGTGCATTAAAAGCAGTCGAACCGCAGCGGGCACGCGCGCGCGTGTATGGGTATTTGGCGCGAAGAGGATTTTCTCCCGCGATAGCCAGCGAAGTTCTGAGAGAATTATGAAGTCAGACCTGTTGCGCGAAAGATTCCTGATATTCTTTGAATCGAAGAAACATAGAGTCGTTGAGAGCGATTCTTTGCTTCCTAAGGATGATCCCACCGTGCTTTTTACTCCTGCGGGAATGAACCAATTCAAACAACAATTTCTGGGCCATAGCACGGGTTTCACTCGCGCGGCCAGTTCACAGCGCTGCCTGCGCACCGATGATCTGGATAAAGTCGGAAAGACTCGCGGGCACCATACGTTCTTTGAAATGTTGGGGAATTTCTCCTTTGGCGATTATTTTAAGAAAGAGGCAATCGCGTATGCGTGGGAGTTCCTTACGAAGGTGTTGGGTATTCCTGAAGAGAAATTATGGGTTTCAGTATATACAGAGGATGAGGAGGCATATACACTCTGGCGGGAATCTATAGGGATTTCAAAAGAAAGGCTTGTGAAATTAGGGGATAAAGAGAACTTTTGGCCTTCAGATGCCAAACGCAAAGGACCGAATGGGCCCTGCGGCCCCTGTTCGGAGATATTCTTTGATCAAGGAAAATCCGCCGGGTGTGGAAAGAGTGATTGTACTCCTGCATGCGATTGTGGCAGGTTCCTGGAGGTATGGAATTTAGTCTTTACCCAGTTTAACCGAAACCAAGACGGGACGTTAGAGCCGCTTCCCCAAAAGAATATAGATACGGGAATGGGGTTGGAACGCCTGGCAGCGGTTATGCAAGGGGTAAAAAGCAACTTTGAGACGGATTTATTTGTTCCTCTTAATAAAGAGATTGTTTCTATCGCGGCAGGCACTCCCAAGATGCAGTTGGTTTACGCAATAAGCGATCATATCCGCGCTATCGTTTTTTCGATCTATGATGGGGTTTTGCCTTCAAATGAAGGGCGTGGCTATGTGGTACGTAAGCTTATCCGCAAAAGCATTCTCCATTTGGGACAATTGGGCTATCATAAGCCTTTTTTGTATAAATTGGTACCGATTCTGGCGGAGATCATGAAAGCTCCTTATCCTGAATTAAAAGAACGCCGGGAAGAATTCTCACAGGTCATTCTTAGTGAAGAGCAGAATTTTTCCGCAACCTTGGGAACCAGCGAAAGACTCTTCCGGGAGGCGTTATTTTCAGCGCATGATGCGGAAGATAACGCCCATAAGGCCTTTGTGCTTCATGACACCTACGGTATTCCGCTGGAATTGACGGAAGAGTGGTTGAAAAATAAGGGGATGGTATTTTCCCTTGCGACTTTTGAAAAAGATTTGAAGGTGCAGAAAGACCGCTCGAAACTTCAAAGTACGATGAAAGGAGACGTCTTTAGCGTTAAAGGGCTTCATTGGGGGACAAAAAAGACGCTTTTCCAAGGCTACGCAAAGTCTGAAACAAAAGCAAAGATAATCCGTTTGTTGAAGGAAAACAAACCGGTTAAAAAGATCGAAGAACAAGAAGAAGCGACTCTGGTATTGGATAAAACCGTCTTTTATGGTGAGTCCGGCGGGCAGGTGGGCGATACCGGGGTGATCACGAAGGGAAAAAATCAATTTGCCGTCTTAGGTACCATGCGGCTTGAGAATATTATTGTGCATGTAGGCAAGGTTTTGAAGGGTTCTTTTAAGGTCGAAGACGAAGTGACTGCGTGCGTCGATTACGAACGTCGTCTCGCCATTGCCAGAA
Source organism: Candidatus Omnitrophota bacterium (assembly GCA_018818365.1). Taxonomy (GTDB): domain Bacteria; phylum Omnitrophota; class Gorgyraeia; order Gygaellales; family Profunditerraquicolaceae; genus JAHISH01. The sequence continues at coordinate 2,906 of JAHISH010000033.1, forward strand.
ATCATACCGCAACGCACCTTCTACAGGCATCATTGCGGAAAGTGCTTGGCGCGCATGTGAAGCAGCAAGGATCTCTGGTGGCCGAGAATAGATTGCGTTTTGATTTTACCCATTCTCAGGCTTTGACGAAGGAAGAATTGGACCGTATTGAAGAGGAAGTAAATAACCAGATTATTGCTGACCGCGTTTTGACAAAAAAGGAGATGTCATTGTCTGAGGCAAAGAAGACCGGTGCGCTGGCTTTTTTCCAAGAGAAGTATGCAGACAAAGTCCGCGTGGTCACCATTGCCGATATCTCAAAGGAATTATGCGCGGGAACGCATCTTGAAACAACGGGGCAAATCGGCATTTTTAAGATTACTCAGGAAGGATCTGTTGCCAGTGGAACGCGTAGAATCGAGGCGGCTTGCGGCATCCATGCCTACCGGCTGTTTAAAGATGAGAGCACTACTTTGGCTGAGGTGGTTGCGCTTTTAAAGGTACCTGCGGAAAAGGCACCGCAAGAATTAGAGAAAAGGCTTCTGCGAATCAAGGAATTGGAGAAATCACAAAGCGCGCAAAAAATAGATTCTTTGAAGACCAACGTCGATTCTTTTATACAGAGTGCGGAGTCAATCAACCAGATAAAAGTCATTACCGCGATTCTCAATGAGGTTGATATGAATCTACTGCGCAAGAACGTCGATCTTATTAAACAAAAGACGCAGCAGAGTATAATCGCTCTAGGTGCGAAATGCCAAGGCAAGGCGCTTTTAGTAGTCGGGGTAACGCAGGATTTGTGCGAGAAAGGCTTGGATGCTTCGGAGATTATTCGCCATATTAGTCAGATAATCGGAGGAAGCGGGGGGGGGAGAAAAGATTTTGCCCAATCTGGCGGCAGTACCCCGGAGAATCTTACACATGCCTTTGACGCATTGAAAAAGTATATTAAGGACAAGGTCCAATGAAGGGATTCTAATGCGATGAAGATCATACGCGCGACCAACAAACAGCTGGATAAAATCTGTGCCCGCGGGACTACCCGACAGCAGAAACGGGTGGCGGAACGTGTTTCAAGGATAATTGAGGATGTGCGTCTCTTTGGAGATGACGCATTGCTGAAATACACCAGAAAATTTGATAAGGTGAAACTGTCTGCGCGCCAGCTTAAGGTTTCCGATATAGAAATAAGCGGTGCGTATCAGAATATTAGCCCCCATTTTGTCCCTAGTTTAAAGATCGTCATGGAGAATGTGAATAGATTCTACCGTAAGACGCTGAAGAAATCATGGAGGATGAAAGATGCAGATGGGGTCATGTTGGGTGAGAACTATACCCCGTTAGACAAAGTAGGGGTTTATATCCCCGCGGGAACCGCGCCTCTTGTTTCTACGGTATACATGACGGTATTGCCCGCGAAATTGGCGGGTGTAAAAAAGATAATCCTGATCAGCCCCCCGGATAAAAATGGCTTTATTAACCCGCATATCCTGGTAGTTGCCGATCTTTTAAAAGTCGATGAAATTTATCGTGCGGGAGGTGCGCAGGGGATTGCGGCGTTGGCGTATGGTACTAAGACAATCCCGCGGGTGGATAAAATCGTGGGGCCGGGAAATGTGTATGTCAGTGAGGCCAAACGCCAGGTCTTTGGCCTGGTCGATATCGATATGATTGCCGGTCCTACGGAGTTGGTAATCATTGCCAACCGTTTTAGCAATCCTGATTTTATCGTCGCTGATCTGCGCGCGCAGGCCGAACATGCCAAAGGTTTA